>CAIRWP010000276.1 GCA_903882335.1 uncultured Opitutia bacterium
TGCGTGGCCGACCGAGGCGGAGCAGTACGATGAATATGCCGAGGCGGTGCGTCTCGCGCAGGGCCGACCCGTCACGTTCCGTACGCTCGATATCGGCGGCGACAAGCGCCTAGGCGACCTGAGCGACGAGGCCAATCCTTTCATGGGCTACCGCGCCGTGCGGATGTGCCTGGAGCGTCCGGAGATCTTCCGGCCGCAGCTGCGCGCGATCGTTCGTGCCGCCGCTCTCGGGCCGGTCCACGTCATGTTCCCGATGATCTCCGGGATCGAGGAATTGCGGAAGGCCAAGGAGATCTTCCGGCAGGTCGAGGCGGAGCTCGCGCTGGAAGGCATCCGTCCCGCGTCCCCGATCCGGCTGGGCGCGATGATTGAGATTCCCTCGGCGGCCTTGGTCGCCGCGGAGCTGGCGCGCGAGTGCGACTTCTTCAGCGTCGGCACCAATGACCTGGTGCAGTACCTCCTGGCGGTGGACCGGGGTAACCGCCGCGTGGCCACCCTCTACGACCCCTGCCACCCGGCCGTGGTCCGCACCTTGGCCGGGATCTTCCGGGCCGCCGCGGCCGCCGGGATTCCCGCCGCCGTCTGCGGTGAACTCGGCGGTGACCCCCTCTGGGCTCCCTTGTTGCTCGGGCTCGGTGCCCACGAGCTCAGCATGACGCCCGCGGCCTTGCCGGAGGTCCGCTTCCTGCTTCGCCATGTGCGCCGGGATGAGATGCGAGCCTTGGGCGAGCAGGCCCTCGCCTCCGCCTCCGCCGCCGCGACCCGCGGCCTCCTGCAGGGTTTCGCCGACGCCCAACAAAAGTCCCGCTGATGTCCGCCTCGCTGCCTTCGCCCAATCCCCACGTCGCGGCCATGTCCGCCTATACCCCGGGCGAGCAGCCGCAGGGGGGTGGCTGGGTCAAGCTCAACACCAACGAGAACCCGTACCCGCCGAGCCTGCGGGCGCTCGAGGCCATACGGGTCGCGCTGCTCAATGATGGGGCTGCCCTCCGGCTCTACCCGTCGCCGGACTCCGCCCCGCTGCGCGAGGCCGCCGCGCGCTTCCATGATTTCAAGGCCGAGCGCATCGTCGCCGGCAATGGTTCGGACGACATCCTGAACCTGTTGATTCGCGCCTATGCCGGCCCCGGTCGCCCGATCGGCATGCTCGACCCGAGCTACTCCTTGTATCCCGTGCTCGCCGCGGCGCAGGGCGCCCCCGTGGTCAAGGTGCCGGTGACGCCGGCGTTGTCGTTCGACGTCGCCGCGGTCGCCGGTTGCGGCGCGGCCGTCTTCTTCCTGACCAACCCGAACGCGCCGCTGGGCGTGGCTTTCCCGGTGGCGCAGGTCGAGGCGCTGGCCCGCGCTTTCCCCGGACTCCTCGTGGTCGACGAGGCCTATGCGGCCTTCGCCGAGGGCGACTGCGTCGAACTCGCCAAGCGTCTCCCGAACGTCGTCGTCACGCGCACGCTCTCGAAGGGGCACGCCCTCGCCGGGCTTCGCGCGGGCTACGCGCTCTGCCCGTCCGGCGTCGCGGAGGTGCTGCACCGCGTGCGCGACAGCTACAACGTCGACCGCCTCGCGCAGGTGGCCGCGGCCGCGGCGCTCGACGATGGGGAGTGGCTCCGTGTCACCTCCGGTCAGGTGCGCGCCACGCGCGACCGGCTCACCCGTGAACTCATCGGCCTGGGCTGGTCCGTCATCCCGTCGTCGGGTAATTTCCTCCTCGCCGCGCCCGCCTCGTTGCGTCGGCCGACCTCGCCGGCCGCGGCCGAGCAAGCCTTCGAGTTCCTGCGAGCCCGCAAGATCCTGGTCCGCCGTTTCCCGCACCACCCGCTGACGGAGAAGTCGCTGCGCATCAGCGTCGGGACCGAGGCGGAAGCCGAGGTTTTCCTTGCCGCAGCCAAGGCCTGGACGGAAGGGTGAGGTTGACAACCTGCCGCTCCGCGGGGATTTCTGGGGGATGACCGCCGGAGTCCGCCAGGCCACCATCCGCCGTAACACGGCCGAGACCCAGATCGACCTCACCGTCAACCTGGACGGGACCGGCGCCTCCGAAATCGACACGGGCGTGCCGTTCTTCGACCACATGCTGACCTTGCTGGCGCGCCACACGCTCCTCGACCTCACGGTCAAGGCCCGCGGTGACACCGCCGTCGACTATCACCACACCGTCGAGGATGTCGGCATCGTGCTGGGCGCGGCGATCAAGGAAGCGCTCGGCGACAAGGCCGGCATCCGCCGCTACGGTTTCTTCCTCCTGCCGATGGACGAGACGCTCGCGCGCTGCGCCGTCGACCTGAGCAACCGCGCCATGCTGGTCTACCAGGTCGAGGTCACCAACTACATGGTGCGCGACTTCAACATCTGCCTGGTCCGCGAGTTCTTCCAGGGCCTCGCCAATTCCCTGGCCGCGAACGTGCATCTCAAGCTCGAGTATGGCGAGGAGCCGCACCACGTGGCCGAGGCCCTCTTCAAGGCCTTCGCCCGCTCCCTGCGCGTCGCCCTCGAGGTCGACCCGCGCCAAGGCGGCCGGGTACCCAGCACCAAGGGCACGCTCGCCTGAACGTGGAAGCCGCCGGTCAGTCCCGCCGTCCCCGGGTCGCCGTCATCGACTACGGCATGGGCAACCTGCGCAGCGTGAGCCGCGCGATGGTCGCCGCCGGCGCCGATGCTTTCCTCGCGGCCACGCCGCAGGCCGCCGAAAAGGCGGAGGCGGTCGTCTTCCCGGGGCAGGGTGCCATGGCCGACTGCATGGCCTGCATCCGGCGCAACGACTTCGAAGCCTTCATCAAGGGATGGATCGCGGCCGACCGACCGTTCCTCGGGGTCTGCATGGGCTTGCAGGTGCTCTTCGAACGTTCGGAGGAGGCGGAGGTGCCCGGGCTGGGCGTCTTCCCCGGGGTCGTGACACGTTTTCCCTCCCAGCCTGGTCTGCGCATCCCGCACATGGGCTGGAACGAGGCCGTCTTCCGGGAAGCCAGTCCGCTGACCGCTGGTCTGAACGTCTCGGGCGAACCCTTCTATTTTGTCCATAGTTACCGGGTCGTCGCCACGGATCCGTCGCTCATCTGGTGCGAAACCGACTATGCGGGCCGTTTCGTTAGCGGGGTTCGGCGGGGCAGGGTGCTGGCCACGCAGTTCCACCCCGAGAAAAGTCAGGTCAAAGGCTTGCAACTCTACCGCAATTTCCTGACTTTGACGGACCGCTGAAGCGCTCCCACGGCCCGGCGGACACCCCCCCCGCCATGACCGCCAAGACCGCCACCCTGAAACTGGACGACAAGGAAATCGTCCTCCCGATCGTCGTCGGCTCCGAACAGGAGCGCGGCGTCGATATCCGCAAGCTTCGCGATGAGACCGGCTACATCACCTTCGACGATGGCTACGCCAACACCGGTGCCTGCGAGTCCAAGGTCACCTTCATCGACGGCGAGAAGGGCATCCTGCGCTACCGCGGCTACGCCATCGAGGACCTGGCGGAGAAGTCCAACTTCATCGAGACGGCCTACCTGCTCATCTACGGCGAGCTGCCGACGGCCGCCCAGCTGACCACCTTCAAGGCCCGCATTCTGGACAACTCCCAGGTGCATGAAGGCCTGCGCATCGCCCTCAGCGGCTTCCCCGGTAACGCCCACCCGATGGCGGTGCTCTCCGCCACGCTCAACACCCTGGGCTGCTACTACCCGGAACTCGGCACCAACGAGCGTGCGCATGACCTCGCGAAGTTCGACGAGACCGCCGCCGTGCTGATCTCCAAGGTCCGCACGCTCGCGGCCCTGGCGCACCGCTCCAAGGAAGGCGAGCCGCCGGTCTACCCGAAGCCGGGTCTCGACTACTGCTCGAACTTCCTGCACCTGCTCTTCTCGCAGCCCAACGCCGACTACGCCGTGCACCCTGAGGTCGCTCGCGCCCTCGACCTGATCCTGCTGCTGCACGCCGACCACGAGCAGAACTGCTCGACCTCCACGGTCCGCATGGTCGCCTCCGGCGGCGCCAACCTCTTCCCGTCCGTCTCCGCCGGCGTCTGCGCGCTCTGGGGCCCGCTCCACGGCGGCGCCAACCAGGCCGTCATCGAGATGCTCCAGGAGATCCACGCCTCGGGCGACGACGGCTCTCGCTTCATCGCCGACGCCAAGGATAAGACCAAGAGCGTCCGCCTGATGGGCTTCGGCCACCGCGTCTACAAGAACTACGACCCGCGCGCCAAGATCATCAAGGCCCAGTGCGACAAGGTCCTCAAGGTGCTCGGCATCAACGACCCGCTGCTCGCCATCGCTATGCGCCTCGAGGAGGCCGCGCTCAACGATCCGTATTTCAAGCAGCGCAACCTCTACCCGAACGTCGACTTCTACTCGGGCATCATCCTCAAGGCCATCGGTATCCCGACGGAGATGTTCACCGTCATCTTCGCCATCGGCCGCATGCCCGGCTGGATCTCCCACTGGAAGGAGATCGCCGAGACCCCGAAGCAGAAGATCCATCGCCCGCGCCAGATCTACGTCGGCTCGACCGAGCGTCCGTACGTCGGCATCGCCCAGCGCGGCTGAGGTCGGTCGGCCCGTCGCTCCGGGCGACGAACCGAAAAAGGGGGAGGGTCGGACGTTTCCGTCCGACCCTCCGTCTTTTGAGCCATACACTGTAAGCCGGATTCTGTCCGGGGCGGCTCTCGCCGACCCCCTGCGCATCCATTTCTCTGACCTTGCGGACCCGCCTTGCGGCGGTGCGACAACCCGGGACCTTGGTGGGCGGCCTCGAACGGTCCCTGTTCGTCTTGCATCGGATTGGGTTTACCATGCCTCCTCGGTTACCCTCGGAGCGGTGGGCTCTTACCCCACCTTTTCACCCTTACCTCCGTCCTTGCGGGGGAGGCGGTTTGTTCTCTGTGGCACTGTCCGTCACGACTTGCGTCGTGCCCCGACTTGCGGCGGGAATCCTGCCCGGTGATGTCCGGACTTTCCTCACGGATGACTCCGTGCGGATGCGCGTGTATGACTGTCCAGACAGGTTGGGGCGAAAGGGCGGGGAGGGCAAGGATAGTGGTGGGAGTAAGAGGGATAGGGCCAGGGCTAGGGATAGGGCCAGGGACAGGCTAAGCTCTCAGGATGAGCTCCTGCTCCTTTCCCGAGCCCGAGCCCGAGCTCAAGCCCGAGCCCAAGCCCAAGCCCAAGCCCAAGCCCAAGCCCTATCCCTAGCCCTTTTGATTTCACCCCTTTCTCTTCCCATCCTCCCATCTTCCCCCTATTGCCTCTTCACCCCAACCTCTCCCCATGCGCCGCCTCTTCTCCCTCGCCGCCTCCTGCCTCGCTTCGCTCGCCGCCGTCTCGGCCGCCGATGCTCCCGCCGTGACCAAGGTCGCTTGCGTGGGCGACAGTATCACCCAAGGCGCCGGCACCAAGGGCAAGGGCATGGCCTACCCCGATCAGCTGCAGGCGCTCCTGGGCGACAAGTACAAGGTCGGCAATTTCGGCGTGAGCGGTCGCACGCTCCTCAAGAAGGGCGACTTCCCTTACACCAAGGAGAAGCGTTACCAGGACGCGCTCCAGTTCGCCCCGAATGTCGTCGTCATCATGCTCGGCACCAATGACACCAAGCCCCAGAACTGGAAGCACGAGGCCGACTTCGAGGCCGACTACAAGGACCTGGTGAAGTCCTTCCAGAAGCTTTCCACGAAGCCGAAGGTCTTCGTCTGCCGCCCGGTCCCCGTGCCCGGCACCGGTAACTACGGCATCAACGAGGCCAATGTGCAGAAGGAAATCCCGCGCATCGATGCCTTGGCCAAGGAGCTGGGCTGCGAGGTGATCGACATGCATGCCGCGCTCGCGACGCACCCGGAGATGCTGCCCGACCGCGTCCATCCCAACAACGAAGGCGCGGCCGAGATGGCCAAGGCCGCGGCCAAGGCAATCGCCGGTAAGTAAGCCTTCAGCGTCTGGCCGGCCGGGGGCCGCCCAGCAAGGCCAGGACCTTGGTCGCCGCCTGACGTAACGCTTGCCAGCGCTCGGTCGGGTGGTCGGGCCCATGCACGATCAACTGCAGCGTGCTGCGCCATTCCAGCACCGCGCGCTCCAAGTCGCCGCCGCCGGGCCCGTGCCCGTCCTGGTCGTCGGGCAGTTTGCCGTGCAAGGCGAAGGCCCGCATCGTCTCCGCGCATCCTTCCCCGAAACCGGCGGGAAGCCCGTCGCGCAGGTAACCTGGTGCCGTCAGCGAACGATAAGTCAGGCGGCAGCAAGCGCCGAGTCGGCTCGAGCTCCGGGCCGAGGCGGAGACCCGTTCCCCGGCGCGCAGCTCGGCCAGGTCCCAAGCCAAGGCCTCGGCGTCGTAGGTCGGGTCCTCCAGGGCCGCGGCGACCGCGAGGCCTTCGCCATGCTGGAAGAGGGAGGCGATCTCCCCGCGTTCCGTCGGCCGTCCTTGGCGGTCGATGAGACCCAGTTTGCGCCAGAGCCGGCCTGGCCGGCTCGCGTGCAAGGTGCCGCCGCCGAGCACCTCGCGCAGGTTGATGTCGGCCACCTCCGTGGTGCGCGACTCCGGGTTGATCAACCATTGGTCGTCGGCGTCGGGGATGGCCTTCACCTCCGCGCGGGAGTAGTCCAGCTTCACCTGCACGGTGTCCTGCGCGATGAAGAGCGGCCCGTAAGGGACCCCGCCCTGGGTCAGGCGGGGAAGCAGGGGGAGGATCTCCTTCTCGAGCGACTCGAGACGCCACGTCCGTGGTCGGTTCTGGCCGGGCGTCAGGGGGCGCAAGGCCTTGCGGAGCCATTCCGCGGGCTCGAGCTGGTCGCGGGCATCGGCTTTCGGGAACCGCGCGAGCGGCACAGACCGGCCATAGCGGATCCCGCCTTCGGGTAGCTCGAGTTTGCAGGGCGTGCCGACCGGGATGGCGCGCAAGGAGTCCGGCTTGGCGAGGGCCGGGTACCAGGCGCCTTTGACCCGGATGAGGGCTTGCGTCAGCGGGACGTTCTTGTGCGGCCGCTCCCGCTGCCAGGTGCCGTTGCGCCCGCGGATCTCATGGATGAGCCGGAGCGAGCCGGGCGCCGGCGGGGGCGTCGGCGGCTCCGGCTCGTCCAGGCGATCCAACGCGAGGTCGATCGGCTCCTTGGTGAAGAGGCTGCGGCCCAGGCGGGCGGCGGCCGCCAAGGGGTCGGGCGCCGACTTCATCACGCAGAGGAAGGCCGGCCAGTCGAGGCCGCCGCTGCGCTGCAACTGGAGCGGGCGCGCCTCGCCCAGTCGCGGGGAGTAGCCCGTCCAGAGGGCGTAGCCGCGTTCGTCCAGGCCGCGTCGTCCGGCCCGGCCGAACATCTGCAGCAATTCGTCGGGCCGCACCTCGCGCTCGGCGTGGTCGGCGGCATAA
>CAIRWP010000277.1 GCA_903882335.1 uncultured Opitutia bacterium
AAAATAGAGAAGTTACAACTACCATAGTTAGCCAAAATATCCGCACCAGGTAAGTTTGGATAGCTACTGGACTTATGATTTACCAACCTGCCGCTCGCCGGCACCGTCATGGCCTGCGAACTCTTCGACCCGCAACTCACCCCTTACGCCGCCGTCGCCTGCGCCCTCAGCTGGCTCGTCGCGGGACGACGCGGGCTGTATTCGGAGTAGGCATCGCTCAGACCGTGAAGTCGAAGACCATCACGCGGGCGAGGTTCGGGACGACGACGAGCTTGACGCGTTCGTGTTCCGGGTGCGGGAGGTATTCGTCGCGGCTCTTGGGCGAGTCGAAGGTCATGACGAAACCGTGCGTGAAGCCGTCGTTCAGGCCTTCGTCGCTCTGGTAGACGCCGTGCTGCATGGAGAGGAGGCCGGGGATCTTGCCGACCATGCCGCGCATCTCGGCGAAGCAATGTTCGATGGTGGCCGGAGTGACCTCAGGTTTGAAGACGAAGGTGCCGTAGTGGTAGACCATGGGAGAAGGTGGTGGCGGTTAGCGGTTGGCGGTTAGGAAAAGCATGCAGCCCATCGATTCAATCATCGAACCTATAATCGAGCCTCCCCTCGACTCCATCCTCGACCCTTTGATCGACGCTAACCTCGACCCTTCCCTCGACTCCATCAACGACCCCATCATCGACTCTCCCCTCGATCCTACCCTCGACTCCATCATCGACCCTACCATCGACTCTACCCTCGACTCCATCATCGACCCTTCCCTCGACTCTATCATCGATTCTACCATCGACTCCATCCTCGACCCTACCCTCGATTCTTCCCTCGATTCTTCCCTCACTTCTGGGAAACCCACGTCAACGCATTCAGCAACAGCTTCTGGTAGGCGGGGTGGTCGTGGGAGTGTTCGTCGTGGCCGAGGGCGATGCAGACGACGCGGGCCTTGGGGTGCTGGACGACCCAGACGGAGGGCAGGATGGTCGACTGGCCTTCCTTGGGGTTCTGGCGCGGGATGGTGCCGAGGACCTCGGCGCCTTCCGGGCGGGTGAGCTCGACGTTATAGCTCTCGTCGCGGATCTGGAAGGTGGCGGGGACGCCGGCCATGACGGGGTGCGCGGGCTTGGTCACGGTGAACGGGAACTCGCTGTGGCCGTGGCCACGGGCGCCACCGCAGACGAACTCGTCGTTGTACTTGGTCTCGAGCGGCCAGTTGTACCAGGTGGCGGCGTGCAGGAGGACGACGCCCTTCCCTGCCCCGACGAAGTCGCGGATGGCCTTCTGGAACTCCGGCGTGCCGAACTGGCCGTGGTTGCCGCTGAACAGGAAGAGGTCGGCCTGCGGGAGGAGCTCGAGGGTTTCCTTGAGGTTCGGGGTCGCGGCGACGTCGTAGCCGGCGGTCTTGGCGACCTGGCCATCGGTCCCGAGGAAGAACTTCGGGAAGTTATGCGAGCTGCCGGCGCCGGCCACGAGGACGCGGAGCTGGCCGGCCTTGCGGGCACCGAACTTCTGGCCGGTCGGGGCGGTGGTGCGGGGGTTGTCGGCCGGGAGGTCGCCGTCCTTGATGGTCGGGCCCTTCGCCTTGGCCTTACCGGGAGCGGGCGGCGGAGGCGTGGGCTGGGTGCCCTTGGGCGGGTTCGGGGCGCCACCGATCTCGGCGGTGATGGCCACGGTGGTCGGGGCGACGGTGTTGCCCGGGCTCGTCAGGACGACCTTCTCGATCACTTCCGGGCCGTCGACCGCGACGACCAGGGTGCGGACGTGGTGGGACTTGACCAGACCGGTGGCGATCTTGGAACCGGGGACCTCAGGATCGTCCGGGTAGTAGTCGGCGAAATCGCGACCGGCGTAGTGCGTCACGACCTGCTTGCGGCCACCG
>CAIRWP010000278.1 GCA_903882335.1 uncultured Opitutia bacterium
ACCCCGTCCCGCACATGGAAGGCTTCCTCCTCCATCGAATAATTCCCGCCGATGAGGACCTCGCCTTTTTCCGCGACCTCGCCCGGATTGGGATGGGCCAGGATGCCCTCGGGCTTCTCGACGGCGAAAAGACCGCTGGCGTGACGCTCCAGCACGCGCACCCCGCGTCCGAAGGGAATCCAATCAAGCGGGTCCATGCCCCATCAGTGATAGAGGAAACGGATGGTGACAACATCCGCTTCGCCGAACTGCGCGACCATGTCCGGACGCCAGGCATCGAAGGGCGCGCAGGCGGAGATCGCGTCCTTGCAGGCAAAGGTCGGCATGGTACCGACGCCGGTCTCGAGCACCGCCAGTCCGGAGATTGTGCCATCCCGGTGGAGTTTGAAACGCACGACCACGGTGCCAGGCTGGTAGCTCTCCATCCGCGCCCGGAACAGCAGGTCCCACCACGTCGACTGGATCGCCTCCATCATCCGCTGGGTGTAGTCCCCGTAGTTACTGAAGCGGGCGTCGACCGCCACTCGCCCCACCCGGTTGACGCCGACGTTGTTGCGCAGCAGGAAGCCGGTCGTACCTGCGGGAGCGGACCGGAGTCGCGGCCGGTCCGGGTCGGGCGCCGCGGCGGTGGTGTCCGAGGGGCGAGGCGCCTGCCCCACCTTGGGCATGACCCCGGCCTGCGCGGAGGCAGTACCCGCCTGACCCTCGGTCGGGGCTTGGGCCGCCTCCTCCTGGCTGCGCGGCTTGCCTTGGGCGACGCGCATGGCAGAGGCATCCTCCCCCTGGGAAGCGGGCAAGGAAGACTTGGTCGGCACCTTTTCGGGGGTGGGCTGGGCCGCGCGCTGCGACCGGGCCGCGACGAAGGGCGTGGGATTCACCGGAGTCTCCCGGTTGGCCTGGGCATTGGTCTCAATGGGGATCTCGCGCAAGGAGGGCGCCAAGCGGTGCTCCGGGATGACCTCGGTCGAACGCCGTACCTCGACCGGCGTCCCGAGCGTCCACGCCACCGGCTGAAAATGCGCCGGAGCCAACCAGACCAGGAGGAGGTGCAGCGCGAGCGAACACCCGGCCGCAAAGGCCATGGTCCGGAGGTCGCTGCGAGTCTCTTCCTTCACGCCGCCACCCTAGCGGCAACGCAGGAGACTGCAAGGTCGGTCAGCGCGCCGGGAATTCACGCCCCAAGGCGACCAGCGTCCGGCGGCAATCCTCGCGGGAGCCCAGCACGACAAAGAGCCGGAAAGCGTGGTCGCCGGGCGGGATGGGGTCGGGCTGACGAAGCCGGAAGACGCAGTTCCACTTCACGACCTTGGCCGCGGGAAACTCGAAGCTGCCGTAGCCGACGGGGGGCTGGCCCGTGCGCGGCCGGTCCGGCGTGAAAACGCCCATCGCCTGGGACCCGTCAGGGGTCGAAAGGACGACCGGGTCGCGCAGTTCGCCATTGCTTCGGGCACGCGGGACCAGGGTGCCGGCCTTGGCGTCAAAGCTCAGCGCCTCGCTGAAGGTCGCCGGCATGTAGCCCGTCAGGGCCTCGAACTGGAGGAACCGATGCGGGCGATCGGCGGGCACCGTGAAGGTCACGCGGTAATCGAGCACATGATCCATGCCGGGGCGACCGATCCGCACCTGCTTGGCGAGCACATGGGCGGAAAGTTTCTCCTGGTTCTGGGCAGGCTGCCCATGGGACTTCATGCCCGGGACCAGCCAATAGGCCATGCGGGTCCGCGTGGCGAGCATCCCGTCCTTCACTTGGAGGAACTCGAGCCGGCTCGTCGACCGCGGACCCAGCGCATCGAAGACCGAGCCGGCCTCGGTCGGGTTGTAGCACTCGGCATGGAAAACCCCATCGACGTCGGCGTTGATCGCCGACTGCAACTGCCGTCCATGGTCGTGCGAGTCGATGAACTCAACCCCGTCCCACTTCACCGAATCGATCGCGCCAGCGAGACGGCTCGTCGTCCGGATGACGAGCGGCTTGCCGCCGACCACACCGGTCAGCTCGGCGTCGCCGCTGACGACGGGCGTCTGCGCACCGACAGCCGCAGCCAATAAAAGCAGCCAGGCTTTCATGCGGTGAGCCTCCCGAGGACGCCGAGCGCGGCGAGGCGTTCCCGGACGAACTCGACCGGCAGGCCCATGATGGTCGAGATCGGCGCCTGGAATGCGTCGATGATGATCTCGCGGCCTTCCTGGATACCATACGCGCCGGCCTTATCTAAAGTATTAACCATGGCCTGGTAGCGCGTGATGTCCTCCTCGGATAAGGGTCGGAAGCGCACCCACGCCGTGACGTCATGGGCTTCGTCGATGCCCAAGGCCGGACAAAGCAAGCACACCCCGGTGTGCACGGTGTGCTCCCGGCCGGAAAGACTCCGCAGCATCGCCCGCGACTCCGCCAGATCCGCCGG
>CAIRWP010000279.1 GCA_903882335.1 uncultured Opitutia bacterium
AGCGCTCCTACGACGCGCTGGTGCTCTTCTCCGACTTCCAGGATGGAGTGACGCAGTACCGCATCAAGGGAGAGAAGGCCGAGACCAACGTCCAGGGCGGCGGCTACCCCATCATTTATTACGACGGCGTGCGCGCCGACGTGGCCCGCGGCAACGACACCCGTAAGCCGACCGAGCGGCGCTGGGAGGAGGAGTGGCTCAAGTCCTTCTCCGATGCCAAGGACGGCAAGGGCCCGCGTCTTTATTGTTTCTCGACCGAGGTCGAACCGCAGCAGCTGCTCTCCAAGTGTGTCGTCGCTTCGGGTGGCCAGATCAAGATGGTGACCTGGCTCAAGACCGGCGGTCAGCCGCCTGCGGACCCGACCCCCGCCGCCGGCGATCCCGCCGCGGCCGGCGCCGCTCCCGCCGCCGGGGTGCCTCTGCCCGCCGCCAAAGGTTACAAGCCCCCGCGCTGAGGTCGCCCCCTCAGGTGATGGACTCCAAGGCCCGGCGCTTGCCGGGCCTTCGTTTTGCCTAGGCTGGGAGGGATGTCGTCCGCTGCCCCCTTGCTCGCCGTCCGCCGAGCCCCGCGTTCGTGGCGGGGCTTCCTTGCCTCCTTGTTGGTCCACGTCGGCCTGGTCGCCCTGGCCACCTGGTTCGTCGTGTCCCGGACCACGCCGGACCCGCCGCGACCCGATCCCACGGTCTTCGCGGTCGCCGGCGGGCGGGAAGCCGGTGCCGGAATCCCTGTCCGGCGGGCAACGCCGCCGGCCCGGCCGGTGGCGCCTCTGCGTCGTATCGCCGTGGCTGGCCCAAGCAGCGTGACCCTGCCCGACTTGCCGGCGGCGAGCGCCTTGGGCGGCCCGGCGGAGTCCTCCGGGCTTTCTGGCCGGTCGGGGCTTGGCGGGGGCCGCGGCTTCGCCGGCGGGTCGGGCGCGGGCCTCGGCGTCGGCCAAGGCCTCGCCGCGGGCTTCGTCGGCAAGCCGGTCCTCGGCGCGACCATCCGGGCCCTGAAGGTCGCCGTCTACCTCGATTGCTCCGGCTCGATGAAGCCGTACCTCGAGCGCGTCGACGCCGAGATCCGGAAGCAGTTCCCAGACGCCGACGTGTTCCGCTTCGACGGCGCCCGCGTGGTGGCCTTGGACGACGCCATCGTGCACGGCCGGCATTTCCGCGGCGAGGCTCCGAGGCTGCGCGAGGGCCCCACCGAGACCGTGGTGGCGACGCTCACGTCGGCGGGGCAGCGCCTGCAGGCGAAGATCTGCGAGGCGTGCGAGAAGGGCTCGCTCGGCGCGTGGCTCGACCGGCTACTCGCCGAGCCCTACGACGCCCTCGTCGTGTTCTCGGATTTCCAGGACGGGGTCCGCATCTACGAGGAGGGGGCCAAGGGCGCCCCGCACTTGATCTACTCGGACAGCGCCTACCACCGGGTGAACCAACGCAAGGCCCCGAGCTACCGGTGGGAGCGCGCCTGGCTCGAGGCCTTTGGCCGAGCCGACCGCCACCAAGGTCCCCGACTCTACCTCTACAGCATCCAGACCACGCCGCAGGCCTTCCTCCTGCGGTGCGTCCAAGCCTCCGGAGGCGCCGCGGTCGACGTCGGGTGGCTGCGCTCCGGCCGCCGGGGCCGTTGATGCCTTGGCGGTTGCACCGGGCAGGGAGCCGGCTTGGATGGAGCCATGGCCCCTTTCACCGTCGAGCACCGCGCCCAATTCGCCGACACGGACGCCGCGGGTATCGTGCACTTCACGACGATCCTTTTCTGGGTCGAGGCCACGGAGGAGGCGCTCTTCCGCGAGTTGGGCCTGCCGTTCCTGAAGGCCGACGGCGCCAAGCTCAGCGGCTTCCCGCGCGTGCGGGTGGAGTGCGACTACCTTTCGCCGGTGCACCGCGGCGAGGTCGTGGCGGTGACGCTCACGCCGGTCGAGATCGGCGACAAGAAGCTGGTCTGGGGCTTCGTCGCGCAGGTCGGTGACCGCCCGGTCGCCAAGGGCGCCTTGACCACCGTCTACGCCTGGCGGGAAGGGCAGGGTCCCATGTCGGCCGCGCTCGTGCCGCTCGAGATCAAGACGGCGCTGCAGAAGCGCTTCGGCGTGTGATGATAGCGGCTCCGAACCAGTCGGGCACGGTCTCGCGGTTCGGTCTGGCCATCGTCCTCGGCTGCGCCTTGTTCTGGTCAGCCATCAGTCTGCCGTTCGGTCCTTTGCATGCGGACGAGGCCGTGCAGTGGTCCTTGGCCAAGGAACTTTCGGAGGGAACGCCCTATAGTACGCATCAGGACAAGTTCCATGGACCGACGCTGGCCACGGCGCTGCTCATCTCCGCCAAGATAACCGGGACCGCGCCGGTGGATATGAGCGAACAATACCTGCGCAGCGTCGTCGCGGTCTTCCTTGGGCTCATGGCGGCGGCGGCCTTGATCCTCCCCGGGGTGGGCAAGGGGCCGCGTTATGTCACGGCGGCCTTCATCGTATTGACCGGAGGGTGTACGCCTTTCGGCTATTACTTCGTCCAGGAGATGCTCTTGGCGGCGGGCTTCATCTGGGGCGTCGCCTTGTGGCTACGCGCGGAAGGGTCGCCGGCCTCCTCTCGCTGGTGGCTGCTCTCCGGCGGGGCGTTCGGCTTCGCCCTCGCCTGCAAGGTCACCGCGGCGGCTTACCTTTTCCTCTTCATCGTGGCTTTGCTGCTGCTCCGTCGCTTCGTCCCCGATCGCCGCTGGCTTCGCTTTGGCGGCGGCCTGATCGCCTCCTGGGCCTTTTTCCAGTCCGTCGGCTTCACGGACCTCCCTGGCTTGAAGACCTGGTGGCTGCAGCTGGCGCGTTCGTTGGGCGTAGCGAGCGGCCAATCCGAAGACACCTTGCTCGCCGTCAGCCTGACCCCCTGGCTCTGGGCGGCGCTGTGGCTCGTGGTTTTCGCGCTGGCCCGCCCGGGCTTATCCCGCGTTGCTTGGCGGAGTCGGCACGAAGCGGACCTGCCCTGTATGGTCGCCGCGCTGATCTACTTATTCCACCTCGCCTTGCCCTATAAGACGCCCTGGCTCCTCCTCGTGGTCTTTTCGCTGCCCCTGACGCTCGCGTTGCCCTATCTGCTGGCCGGAGGGACCGTGCGGGCGGTCGTTCTCGCGCCCACCTTGATGACGGTCGCCTTGCTGGCTAGGGGATCGCTGTCCGACCACACGCCGACGTCGCTCGCGGTCCGCCCCTTCAAGCAACAGGTCGCCGACCTGGCCAAGGCTTACGGCGATAAGTTCTATATCGCCGTGGACGGCGGGCATTATTGGCCCCTCCCGTATTACCTCAGGCACTATCCGGTCGGTTACGGCGACTTCCCGGAGGCCGCCAAGGCGCCCCTTCGCCTGATTCCGGCGACCGACTACAGTGAGCCTCGCGTACCTGGCTATGCGGTCTCATCCTTGGTGCTTCGCGCGGGCGGCGATCGCTACTGGGTGCTGATTGCCAAAGCCCATGAAAGCGTTTTCATGGGAAAATAAGCCATGAGCAGCCAGCCGACCATCCACAACTTCTCGCACGAGGCGATGCGCACCCGCTTCTGGCTGCGCATCGCCGACGAGGACGCGGGCTACGCCAAGAGCGCGTCCGAGGGGCTCTTCCATTTCCTCGACGACCTGGACTTCCAGATCGAGGCCGGACACGACAGCGGCCCGATCACGTCGATCAACGGCATGCCCGAGGGCGCCCTCGTCACGGCGTCCGACCACGTCCGCGCCCTTTGGGATTTCTCCCAGAACCTGCGCGAGGAGACGGGCAAGGCCTTCGATGTCTCCGCCGGCAAGCTCTTCAAGTACTGGGAGGCCCGCGGCGACACCGTGCCCAATCCTGACGACGCCGAGTGGACCCGCCTGTGGGCGGACTACCAGGAAGGCTCGTTCGTCCTCGATGGCGCGCAGTTCACCTGCGTGAAGGCCGGGGCGGCGATCGATTTCGGCGCCATCACCCGCGGCTACGCCCTCGACCGCATGGCCGAGCTGCTCGAGAACAACTGGGGCATCCACCGCGCCCTGCTCATGGCCGGCGGGAGCGCCGCGCTCGCGCTCGACCCGCCCGGCGACGCCAACGGCTGGCGCCTCGGCGTCGGCGACCGCTCGGAGATCAAACTCTGCCGCTTCGCGCTGGCCAGCAAATCGAACGCCAAGCGCCCCGCCCACCTGCTCGACCTCCGGCAAGGCTCGCCCGTAACCTTGCCCGCCCCGGTCCGCTCCATCTGCACCAGCGCGATGGAGGCCGAAGGCGTCGCGATGGCCGCCGCGGTGCTCTCCCCGGCGGAGGTCGGCGAACTTGTCAACCTGGGTTGCAGCCGCGGGGCGTGGTTGCCGGATGGTTCCCGCCACGGTTCGGTGGCCTACTTCGAGGTGACCGACCGGCCGGCCCCGGAGGCGGCTACCTGAGCAGGCGGTCGATGTCGTCGAGCAGCCGCTCGCGGTCGCCCGAGAACAGGTAGGTGTCCGAACCCAGGCGGCGCGCGGCCAGCTGCAGGATCTCCTTGGGCGGACGGCGCGTGGCCATCAGCCGGCGGAGGTAGACCTCAAGGTCGGCGGAGATCCGCTCATGCTCGAGCTTGAGCCGGACGATCTGCATCAGGATGGCCTGGTTCTGCTCGTTCTGGATATGGGTCTGGATGAGCATCGCGTCGGCCTCGTCGAAGCGTTGCGCGGCGATCAGCTTGCGGGCCGCGTTGAGCAGCAGCTGGGGCGGGACGTTGCGGTTCTGGATCAGTTTGCGCAGGTTGATCGACCCGATGTCCGCCTGACCGTCGGCGAAGTAGGCCAGCATCCGCAGCGCTTCGAAGGCCAGCGTCGTCTCCGCGGTCCAATGGACGCGGCCGGGCTGGCGGTACAGTTCGTCGACCAGGGCGATGGCCTCCCGCGGCCGGCCGGCGGCGATGAGCGCCTCGGTGAACGTAAGCACGAAATTCAGCTGGTTGGGGAACCGGCGCTCCTCGGCCAAACGGCGTAGACGCTCCGCGAGCGGGACGTCCGCCGCGGCCGCCGCATGGCGCGCCAGTTCCATCATCGGCTGGTCCAGGCTGCCGAAATCGCCGATCACCTGCTCGATGAGTCGCCGCCGCTCGTCCGCCTTCGCGGGGCCGGGCAGCAGGTTGAGCAGCTGGATCCGCACGCTGGCCAGGGCGCGGCGGTCCAGTGGCGGCGGGGCCGAGACGAGGTTGTTCTGGATCAGGTCGAGGCAGTCGCGGGCGGCGTCCAGCCGGCCTTCCTCCTTGAGCCAGCCCGCCTTGATCTCGAGCAGGCGGTTCACGGTCGGGTAGCGGCTGAGCGCCGAGGAGATCAGCTCGAGGGCGCCCGCGCGCTCGCCGCTTTCCCAGAGCAGCTGGCACTTCAGCAGAAAACCTTCGGCGGTCGCCTCGAGGCCGTGGCGGGCGATGCTGTCCGCGCAGCCGGCGAAGTCACCGCGCAGCAGCTGGGTCTGGGCCTGGGCGATCTGCAGGTCGCCGCGGACGGCGGGGGAAAGGTCGGGGCGGGGCAGGTATTTCTCGGCCGCCGCGAGGATGCGCCGATCCTGGTCGAGCATCGAGCAACGGCGGAGGTAGAAGCGGAAATGCTCCTGGTCCTCCGCGGCGAACTCCAGCGACTCCTCCAGCAGCTGGTAGGCGTCGTCGGGTCGGCCGAACGCGAAGAACAGGTTCGCGCACATCCGCTGCGCCTCGAGGTTGGCGGGGGCCAGGCTCGCTCCGGTGCCGATGTATTTCGAGAACTCCGCGTAGTCCTGGCGGTCGTAGGCGGCCTTGGCGATGCCGACGTAGTATTCGCCCTTGCGCTGGAGGTGCGCGATCCGGCCGTAGGTCTCCTGCTTGGCCAGGATCCGGGCCCGGTCGCGCAGCCGGGCCTCCTCCGGGCTGCGGAACCAGCCCATGAACCCGTTGATGAGGCTATCCGGCAGGTACAGGTACATGTCGGCCCGGCGGGTCGTCGGGATGCCGTTCATGAACTTCTGATTGAAGTGATAGGCCTCCGCCGAGAGCACCCAGGTCAAGGCGAGCGTCGCTCCCGCCACCAGGGTCACCCGTGGCCAGACCAGCCGGTAGCGGGTCTCGCGGTAGCCGACCGCGCTGACCTCGACCATGCCGAGCCACGTACGCCGAGAGGAAACCTCGGCGGGTCCCTTTCCGTAGGCATAGCCGGAATCTTCGGGCATCGGTGATTATCCTCCCTGCGGCGGGGAGGACGGGCAAGAGCGGATTCCCCCGCCTCAGAGGTGTTCGGCGACCTCCGCGGGCGTGCTCAAGGGCGGCAGGCAGGTCGTCCCGACGCAAAGCTGGTAGCGCGGCGAAGCTCCGGCCGGGCGGAGGAACACCGGGCGGAAAGGCCGCGCGTGGGGCGCCGTGCGTTCGTCCCCGCAGAGGGCGACGCGCAATGCTTCCAGGTTGGCCCCGCTCGGCGGCACGAGCGTGGCGATCCCGATGGCTTGCCGGGTGAGCGCGGCCAGCGCATGGGCGGCCCCGTGCGGCACGTTGCGGCTGACCCCGCCGTAGGCGCGTGCCAGTTCGACCAGTTCCTCCGCCCAGCCCGGCTCCCCGCTCAGCGCGAGCAGGCCCGCGAACCCATGGAGCAGGGAGGAGTTGCCGGCCGGGACCGCGTTGTCGAACCAGTCCTTCTGGCGGACCGCCAGGTCGGCGCGGTCGCCCGTGACCAGGAAGTAGCCGACCTCATGCGGGTCGCCGAAGCGGCTGCGCGCGGCGCGGAGCAAGGCCTCGGCGCGCGCGGCGTGGCGGGTGGGGTCGCCTCCGGCCCAGCCCGCGGTCGCGGCGAGCGCGAGCTCGGCCTCCGCCAGCCAGGCGTGGTCCGTCAACGTGGCCGGGAGCGTCGCCGTCTCGCCGTGGACCACGGCGCGCAGCCCCAGCTCCGGATCCGTCTCATCGGCGCATCGGCGCCAAAGCCCCGCCTCGATCCGCGCGGCCAAGGCGTGCCAGTCGCGTCGGCCGAAGATCCAGGCCGCCTGGGCCAGGCCGCGGACCGCCAGGGCGTTCCAGCCCAGCAAGGCCTTGTCATCGCGACCCGGCTGCGGTCGCTGATTCCGACGCGCCAGCAGTCGGGCGCGGGCGCCGGCCAGGCGGTCCCGGTCCTCGATTTTGCCCTTCAGTTTCGGGATGTTGGCGCCCTCGAAGTTGCCGCGGTCCGACAGTCCGTAGACCTGCGCGAAGTCGAACGCTTCCGCGCCCAGGACCTCCGCCACCTCCGGGGCTTTCCACACGTAGGTGAGTCCTTCGTGGTGGTCCGTATCCGCGTCGAGCGAGGCGGCGAGGAGCCCGTTGGCCAGCCCCATC
>CAIRWP010000280.1 GCA_903882335.1 uncultured Opitutia bacterium
ACCGCCACGGGCAAGAAGCAGGCCGTCACCATCGACGACGCCGCGATCTTCCTCTGCCGCTTCGAGAACGGCTCGATCGCGCAGTTCGAATCCACCCGCTACGCCCGCGGCCACAAGGCCCTCTACACGTTCGAGATCAACGGCGAGAAGAAGTCCCTCCAGTGGGACCTGCATGACCTCAACCGCCTCAACTACTTCGACCACGCCGTCCCCGGCGATCGTCGCGGTTGGGCCAGCATCCACACGTCCGACGGCGACCACCCGTACGCCGGCAACTGGTGGGTCCCGGGTCTCTGCCTCGGCTACGAGCACTCCTTCACCCACGCCCTCGCCGAGTTCCTCAAGAGCCTCGACGACCCGAAGGCCGAGAAGGCCTACCCGGACTTCCGCCACGCGCTGGGCACCCAGTACGTCTGCGACGCCGTCCTGGAGTCCGCCAAGACGAAGCAGTGGGTGAAGGTTAAGAAGGCCTAAAAGCCCCTCCAGCCGCCCGCCAAAGGCCCCGGATCACCCGATCCGGGGCCTTTTTTGAGCCTAAAGTCCCTATCCAAGTCCCCGCCGGGGATTTGTTGACAGCACGCTGTCATGTTATTATTAACCCGAATGACTGATAACAACTACCACGACACGAGTCCCGTCACCCACCCTGCCACCATGGTCTGCACCTACCAGCTCTACCTCCTCAACCGCCACCTGTTCGTCGATCTGCCCGAAGGCCGTGCGCTGGTGGACACCGGCGCGCCCTACAGCGCCTCGACCACCGGTCGCCTGACCTGGCAGAACCAGAACCACGGCGCGTACCGGGGCGGCGACCTTGGTTTCACCTTCGACCAGCTCTCCGCCGAGATCGGCGTACAGGTCGACGCCTTGCTCGGGATGGATCTGCTCGCCCAGACCACCCTCTTCTTTGACGTGGCCCATCGTACCCTGACGGCGGGAGACGAGATGCCCGCGGGCTTCATCGCGCAGCCCTACGAGCTTGCGCCCACGTCCGACCTCCCCCTCTTTCGCGTGACTCTCAACAACCAGCCTGCCCGCGTGCTCTGGGACACGGGCGCGCAGTTCGGCTATGTGACGGCCCGCCGTTTCACGGACGGGGCTCCGCCGCGACCCGGGTTCACCGACTTCAGCCCGATGTTCGGCGACCTGGATATCCCGACCGCCTACACGCTGCCGTTCACCTTGGCGGGACACGACCTGCTGGAGACCGTGGGCTCGGCGCCGGAGGTCCGCGGCGGGGGCGTCTCGCCGGTGCCGATGGGTCCGTTCCTCCGGGCGCTCGATATCGACGCGATCATCGGCCCTTCCTGGATGCCGCGCGTGAAGGTCTGGCTCAACCCGCTGGACCAGACGTTCGCCCTCGCGGTCTAAGCCCGCCGAACGTTCCAACGAAAAGCCCCGGCCCGCCTCGCGGCGTCCGGGGCTTTCTCTTGGCGGGGATGAGTTACTTCTTCGCGGCGGCCTTGGGGGCGCCGGGCGAGTAGAAACGGTTCATCTTGTCGAGGATGGCCGTCAGCGCGGCGCCGCGATCCAGGACACCATTATGGCGCCAGACAATCTCACCACCGGGGGCGACGAGGATCGAGTGCGGGATCGGGCCAGGCATCTCCTTGTCCAGCACGGACGCGAGGTCGTCACCGCCGCCCGCGAAGAGGTAGTGGTTCGTGGTACGACCTTCCTTCTTCACGGTGGCCTCGACCTTCCGGCTGAGGCCGGCGGCCTGCTGGAAGAGGAAGGCCTGGGCCTTCGGCAGTTCCGAGGGCTTGTCGAGGCTGATGGTCACGAGCTCGAAGTCGCGCATATCGAACTGCCGGGAGATCGCCACGAGGTCGGGGAACTCCTGCTTGCACGGGGCGCACCAGGTGGCCCAGACGTTGATCAGGCGATACTTATTGGTGGGGTTAGCGCGCAGCTTGGCGATGTCGGCGGCCTTGATCTCCTCGACGGTCACGGGGGTCTTGGCCCAGGACTCATGCTTGGCGTCGTGCAGGGCCTTCTTCTCGCGCCACTTGGTCGAGCAACCCATCGGCTTGGTGAGCTCGAGCGCCACCGGCTTACCTGCCAGGATGGCGTCCACGGCGTTCTGGCAGTCCTTGGACTTGACGGTGCTGTCGTCGTAGAAGCGGGAGTCGTCGAAACGGCCCTGGTAGCGGAGCTTGAGGTTCTTATCGAAGACGAAGACGTGCGGGGTCGCGAGGCAGCCGTACGCGCGGGCGACCGACTGGGTGTCGCCATCGTACAGGTAGTCGAAGGTCCACTGGTTCTTCTCGGCGTAGGGCTTCATCTCGGCGTAGGAGTCGCCGAACTCACCGTAACCGAGCTCATCCTTGCTGAGGCCGTCCGGGTGGTTGGGGTTGATCGCGACGAGCTTCACGCCCTTGCCCTTGTATTCCTCATAGAACTTCTGGAGGCGGCGCTCGATGCTGTGCGAGGTCGGGCAGTGGTTCGAGGTGAAGAGGACGACGAGGGCTTCGCCGCCAGTATACTCGGCCAGCTTGTGCTTCTTGCCGTCGGTGCCGAGCAGGTCGAAGTCGGGGGCGGCATCGCCGCTCTTGAGGGTCTTGAGGTCGGGCGGGTGACCGTTGACCAGACCAGGGGCATCGGCGGCGCGGACGCCGACGACGGCGGCCAGGACGGCGAGAAGGGACAGGAGGCTCTTCATGGGGATGGGGGGTTACGGATTAGAGTCCCCAAATCCCTCGGTTTTCCAACCCGAAAATGGTCAGACCAGCCCGAACGCCCGCTTCAGGTCCTCGGACGAGCCATCGGCGCAATCGACCAAGCACAGCCCACCCGCCCGGACATAAAAGACGGCCAACTGACGATAGCGGCACCCGAACTCGACCGCCCCGGGTAGCCCGATCGGCACGGCCCAGCCCGGCTCCTGATGGCGGCCATCCGCTGAGCCACCGGTGATCCGATGGAGGCGATAGCCTGCCGCCCTAAGATCGGCCTCCAAGGCGAGGTCGGCCGCCAGGTTCAGCTCTCCCTTCGTCGGCACCCCGTCCGGGTCATAAGCGGTGATGATCGCGAAGTCGCCTGGCCAGTCTGCGGGCAACGGCTCACCCCGGAAGACGGCCTGTTTGAACTGCTCACGTTGGCCGGGAGTCATTCCACCCTGATGCCCGCCCGTCGGCCAAAGTGCAATCAATTCGGACGCCCTGTAGTCCGCATCGGGACCAAGCATTCCCGATACCCCCATCGATTTTATCGATGAACGCACATCGGGGCTTCCTGTTATGATGTGCGAGCCTACTATCCCAGAAACCGTCATGAACCCTTTTCCATCGTTGCGCGCAGGTAAGCCTAACCGCCGATGAACAGCGAACTTCAGGCGGGTACCCCGCCGGCCTGCCGCCGTTGCGGCAGCGCCTTGTCAGCGGAATATCACTTCTGCCCGAACTGCGCCCAGGAATGGCGCCCGCAATCTCCGGCGCTGGGACCTACGCCCGAGCCGGTCTTCGACGCGGATACCCGTATTCGCCAGCGCTCCGGGGAGGTCTATGTGGTATTTTCACAGTACCTGTTCGCCATGTTCATGGCCTTCATCCTCTGGTTGCTGGCGGCACGCAGCTTCGACGACGTCGAGTCCGCGGTCTATCCGTACCTGATCCTGAATGAAATCCTCGCCGGCTTGGTCACCCTCTGGGTCGCCTATCGCTATCGCTACATCATTCGGCCATTCTTCAATATCGCAGGATTGATGACCCCGGCCTTCCTCGTCGGACTTCTCCTGCTTCCGGTGATGATAGGCTTCAATTGGGTTTATAACGAAGCCCTCGGCGTGCTGATGGGGGACCTCCTGGGCCTCTTCAGCGCCAGCGCGAATGAGATCCGCACCCAAAGCATCCTCCATGTCGTCCCGACCGTCCTGCTGATGTGTCTGCTCCCCGCAATCACTGAAGAGATCGCCTGCCGGGCCTTCATGTTCACTTCCTTGAGAAAAGCGCTGACGCTCGAGCACGCGGCCCTCTGGTCCTCGGTGCTCTTCGCCACGTTACATCTGAGTATCTACCAATTCCCGGTGTGGTTCGTCTTCGGCCTCTTGATGTGCTGGCTGACGCACCGGACCAAAAGCGTCATCCCGGCCATCATCATCCACTGCCTTTACAACTACTTTATGATCTTCCTCATCCCGGCGCATCACGTGGTCCGCTGAGCTGACAACCCCCACCATGCCTTTCGAACTGCAAATCTTCCTCGGCGTGATCATCGCCGGCGTCACCGCCGTCATCGCCAACGAACGCGGGCGCAATCCATTCGGCTGGTTTGTTCTCGGTTTTCTGTGTTGTTGCGGCGCCATCCCAGCGCTCTTCATCTTGCCTAATCTCAAGGAAGCCCAAGCCCGAGAGACTAAAAATGCCGAAGACAAGCGACGCCTGATGGAACAGCTCCAACAGACGCAGCTCAAGCTCCAGGTCTTCCAGCGCATCACGAACGAACGCATCGATAACCATGACGCCGTGCTCGGTCTCGACACCAAGGCCGGGGTGCCTCCGCCAGGCGCTTTGTCCGGGGCGACGCCGCATCAGCTGGCCCCGCCTCCCCTGCCCACCGCCCTGCCCGCCGAACCGGCCCCGGCGATCTGGCATTATGCCATCGGTGACATCCAGCAAGGACCGGTGAACGCCGCCCAACTCATGGACCTGCTCTCGGCCCGCACCATCACCCGCGATACCTTAGTCTGGAACCAGGAGATGACCGGTTGGCTACCGATGAAGGATACGCCGGAATTCCGAAACTTCCACTGACCATGCAATTCGAAAACACCTACCGAGTGGAGGGAATGATCCAAGGCCCCCTTCCTTCCGGACCAGCCGGTCGCAGTGTGATCGCGAAACTGACCGCCGACTTCAACCGCAACGGACTCCGCCTGACGTCACGCTACGACGATTCGCAGTTCACGTTAACGGCCGAAAATGTCACCCGCGACACCGAAGAAATCCATCCCCTCGAAGTGGACCTCATGGTGCATCATGCCTTGGAGCAATTGATGAGGGCCTACCCCGCGGAACAGCGCATGCAGGTATTCTCGACCTTACAGAGTCGGGAATATCGACCTAACATCGAAGTCCAGTGCGCCTACCTCATCGTCTATCCTGGCCAAGTGAAGGTCCAACGACGCGAGGTCACGGCGGAAGTAGCGCCCCGCCCAGCCCCCTTGGGCGTGAAGCATCAATTCGGCTATCTCGTGGCCGCGGCCGGCATCCTGGCTTTGCTCGGCTGGGCTTCGAGCGGCTTGGTCGAATACCGAGACCTAGGTGAAAAGACGCTCTCCGCCATGCGCGGCACCCGGCTCGAGGACCTTAAGGTCGAAGACAAATCAATCCGGGACTTTGTACGCGTCGTCGACGTCGACCTGGTGAAGCCTCCGGCGGCGGTCATCGTCCTGACCTTGTGCAAAGGATCCAAGTGGCCGGATAACGTGACCCCGCTTCCGCCCGATAGTAAGGGCTACACGCCCGCTTACCGTGCGGCCTTCCGCGCCGCCATCGAAGAACGGGAGTTGACGGTCGTCCTGCGAGATGACCAAGGCGTCCAGACTATCAGCAAGGTTTCCATCCGGGATTTCTTCGGGGACGACAAGCAAGAGATCACCGTCCGGATACCTTTCGGCACGAAGGTCATACGTGATCTGATCCTGGGTCCGTAAGACCTGCCCATCAGCGGGGAGGCCCTGCCCCCCGCCCGGCCCTACTTCTGGGCGATGAGCTGCAGCTCCTGGATCGCCCAAGGTTGGCCCTTGGTGGCGTCGGTCAGGGTGACTTTGACGAATTTGGCCTGCTTGGCGCCAAAGTAAGCTTCGGAGAGCGCGTACAGGCCGTGGCTGGTGCCGAGCGGGAACCACTTCTTACCGTCGACGGAACCCTCCACCTTGAAATTCTTCGGGAAGGCACTGGGACGACCGGTGGCATCAAGACGCACGCCGGCGACCGTCTGGGCCGCGGGCAGCTCGACCTGATACCACATACCCTTCTTCTGCTCGGACTTGGTTTCCCAGCGAGTCTTACCATCGGCGTCGCAACCGTTCTGTGCGGTGTCGGCTTGATCGCTGGCCGAGACCTTCCAGTCCTTGGCCGCCTTGACGATCGGGGGGAGCGAAGCCTGCAGGGTTTCCTGCGTCCAAGGCGCCGTGACCTCTTTCATCTCCAAGCGGATACGCGCGACGTCCGGCGGAAAGATGACCGCCCCTTTGTTACCGAAGGAGTTGCGGACGTAGGAGGCGACGGCCGCGATCCATTCGTCATCGTTCATGGCCATCGGCACCATCTGGGCATCATAGGTTTTTCCGCCAATCGGACCGGACATGCCGGCGAGCAAGACGCGGACGATGCCGTCGCGGTGGCCCTTGACGGTGGTGGCGTTGCCGAGCGGGGGTGCGATGGTAGTGCCAGGCTTCATCCCCTCCATCGCCATCCCCTTGCCGTCATAACCATGACACGAGAAACAGAGTTCGCGGTAGATACCCTGCCCCTTCGCCAGCAACTTATTTTCCTCGCCGGTGTACTCGCGGCCCCCGACCTGATCGGTACCAGTCAAGATGACGGCCCCCAGCTCCTTAACCCCCTTTGACGGGCTAGTCATCAAAGCGGTCTGAACGAATTTGGCGCTATCCGGCCAAGCCTTGACCTCATTTGAACCCAGGTACTTGGCGGTCATGATGGCCTGCAGGACGACGGTGGGCGCGCCGTCGGCTCCCAGCTTGCGGAAATCTTCGATGAGCGCCTTGTCCCCGGTTTTTACAAGGCTTTCGCCCGCCCGCAGGCCTTGGGCACGGAGCCGGGCATCGGGTGAGGTCAGGAAAGCGCGGACGACCTTGGCATCGAGGGCGCCCAGGCCTTCGAGGGTCCAGAGGGCATGGATCCGCCCGAGGGGTTCCTTGCCGCTCAGCGCAAGTTCCGTGAGCGCCGGCACGACCGAGGTATCGCCTTTCAGGACGAGGAGTTTCTGGGCGGTGTCGCGCCACCAGCCGTTCGGATGCGAGAGATGCGCGACCCACTGGGCCGGGGTCTCGTCGAGCATGCGCGGCTGCGGGCCGGGCTTGAAGTCCTTGTGGACGAGACGCCAGACGCGGCCATGTGCGGCGACCTTATCCAAACCATACTGCTGCACAACCTTGCGGAGGTAGCTGCCTTCCTTGACCCAGTTACCTTCCTGGATGATGCCGCGGTACATGTCCACAAGGTACAGGCAGCCGTCCGGCCCGTTGACCATGTTCACGATGCGGAAATTTGGGTCGCTCGAGCGGATGAACTCCGACTCAGCGTACGGGTTGGCGATTTTCGTGATGCCATCATCGACCGTGACCTTCGCCCGCCGAATCAGCCGGCCGACGGGCTCGGAAATCAGGACGTCGCCACGCAGGTCAGCGGGCAGACGATCCCCGCGGACGACTTCCTGACCACAGGATGCGGTGAAATGGTTCAGCGTCTTGTCGGCCCGCGTCCGCCCGGCCCCACCTTGGTGATCCGCCAAGCCGATCTTTGGCCAGACCTTCATGAAATCATCGGCAAACTGGCCCTTGAGGTCATACGCGCCATAAAGGATCGGCGTCTGGAAATGCCAAAGGCCCTTCTCCCCGCCGGCATTCGACCACCAGATCTTGCCGAGGTCATCCTGCGCGAGACCCCACTGGCCGCCGCCATTCGGAATCGTCTCCTTGAGCGGCTCCTTCGCGCCGTTCCAGCGGAGGCGGTAGGCGTTGTAGGTCTGGTAGAGCCAGTTATCCATCGTCCAGATGAGACCGCTCTGCTGGTGCTCCAGGTTGCCGCCCTTGGGCCCGCCGACAAACCAAGGCGCCTTGGTGTCCGCGACCCCGTCGCCATTCGTGTCGCGGTACACGAACACATCCATGGTGTCGGTCTCATTGATCAAGACCCGGTCATCGAGCGGCAGGACCATGCGCGGCAACAGCATCTTGTCCCGGTAGATCGTGTGCTTATCAAAGATACCGTCACGCTTCGTGCTCTCGTGGCGTGAGACGACGCCGAGGCGATCGTGCTCGTTCCGGCCGTCGATGTCCTGCATGTACGTGCGTAGCTCGGCGATGTACATGCGGCCGTTACCATCAAAGGTGAGGTTCGCCGGCTCGCGGATGCCATCGCGTTCACTCAGCACGAGTTCCAGCCGATACCCTTCGGGGAGTTCGATGGTCTTCAGCTCCTCCTCCGGGGTCAGCGCCTTGACCGGAGGTTGCGGGGTGAAATCCGGCACATAGGGCTTATCCTCGGCGGCAAAGGTGAAGGCGAAGACCAGGAGGACGGGGAAGACGGGACGCATGGGTGGGGCTTCCCGAAACTCCCAGATTGACGGGTATTTTCAAGCCGCTTCCGGGGGCGGCGGCGGAAACGTTTTGCCATGGGACGACGCTCCGGCTTCCTGCCTCCATGCGCACCCTGCTACTCAGTTTGCTCCTGGCCTCCCCGCTGGTCGCCGCCACCGGCAAGCCCAACCTCGTCATCATCCTCGCCGACGACCTCGGCTACGGGGACCTCGGCTGCTACGGCCACCCCACAATCCGGACGCCGCACCTCGACCGGATGGCGACCGAGGGCTTGCGGTTCACGCAGTTCTACTCGGCCGCGGAGGTCTGCACGCCGAGCCGGGCCGCGCTGCTGACCGGACGCTACCCCGTCCGCTCGGGCATGGCCCATGACCAGTTCCGCGTGCTACGCGCGACTTCGACCGGCGGTCTGCCGGCATCGGAGATCACCTTGGCCGAACACCTCAAGGCCGCGGGCTACGCCACCGGCCTCATCGGCAAGTGGCACCTCGGCGCCTGGGCGAACGACCGGCCGCAACACCACCCGCTCGACCATGGTTTCGATTTCCACTTCGGGCTGATGCATTCGAACGACATGAACCCGTCGGACCAGCCGAAGCCGAAGAAGGCCAACGCCCTGGTCGCGCAGGATCCCGCTTGGTGGAACGCCGCCCTCTACCGTGGCCGCGAGCTCCTGGAGCCGCGCACGGACCAGACGCGACTGACCCGTCGTTATGCCGAGGAAGCCGTGAAGTTCATCGGCGCCCACAAGGATAAACCGTTCTTCCTCTACCTCCCCCACACCTTCCCGCACACGCCCTTGTTCGCCTCGGAGCGCTTCCAAGGGTCCAGCGCCCGCGGCATCTACGGCGATGTCGTCGGCGAACTCGACGAGAGCGTCGGGGCGGTGCTGCAAGCCCTGCGCGACAACGGGCTCGCCGAGAACACGCTGGTGGTCTTCACCAGCGACAACGGCCCGTGGACCTGGATGGGCGCCGAGACGGGCGGCAGCGCCGGGCTGCTGCGCGACGGCAAGGGAAGCACCTGGGAAGGGGGCATGCGCGTTCCGGGCATCGCCTGGTGGCCCGGCCGGATCAAGCCCGGGGTGACGAGCCAGGTGGCTTCCACGCTGGACCTGTTTCCGACCTTCACCCGGCTCGCCGGGGCCGAGCTCCC
>CAIRWP010000281.1 GCA_903882335.1 uncultured Opitutia bacterium
TGACGTTTTTGAATTCCTTGGGAGGGTTTTGCTAAGGGGTTGGGGAGGGCGGGTAAAGGGGAAAGGAGGGGAAGGGTAGAGGTGTTAGGGAGTAGGTGGTAGGGAGTAGGTGGTAGGGAGTAGGTGGTAGGGAGTAGGTATCAGGGATTGGGTAGCAGGAGAGACGGGACGTGGCAAACAGCCTCCCCATGCTGCCACCCAGATTTGCCCCAGGATGTCAAATCGTGACACCCACTCCCTAACACCTAACACCCACTCCCCATTACCTACTTCGTCTTCACCACCTGATAATAGGCGATGGGGCCGAGGAGTTCGCGGCCGTCGAGGGTCTTGGCTCCGGTGAGCTTGATCTCGTGCACGAAACCGGCGCGGACTTCCTTGAGGGGGAGCGTGAGGACTTTGCCGTCGGCGCTCAGCGACCAGGCGGATTCGAGCGCGAGCTCGTCGACCTTGGGCGAACCGTAAGCAACGTGATACTTGTAGCGGAAACTGCGCAGCGCGGGGACAAGCGAGGCCTTGGCGAGGGGGGCGGTGAAACGCACCTCGAAGCCACCGGCGGTGAGGCGCACGGTCTCGATGAGGGGCGGCAGGGCCTTCGGGGCTTCGATGCGGACGATGCCGTTGTTGCCGGCCCAGGAGAGGTGCGTCTTGCCGACGTGCAGGGCGCCGTCCGGGGCGAAGGCCATCCGGTGGTTGCCGTTGCGCAGGGTCTTGGTGTCCAAGAACGGGATCATCGCGCCCTGGTGGACGCCGCCGACATCCTCGCCGACGAAGCGGACGAGCCGCGCGGCGTTCATCTCGCCGAAGACGACCTGGCCGGCGAGCGCGCCCCAGGACTTCGGGAAAACCGCGGGTTGGGTCGGTGAATTGGAGAGTTCGCCTTGGATGAAGATGCCGCCGGGTTGGGTGCGCAACTTCTCCAGTTCGGGAACCGGCAGCGCGAGCGGGTCGCCCTTGTCCCAGCCCGGAGACCAGACCAGCGAGGCCGGGTGACCGTTGAAGGAACCCTTAGTCACGACCTGCAGCGGGCTGCTCCCGCGCCAGTCGCCTTGGTTGTCGTTCACCAGCAGGTGGCCCTGGCCGTCGAACCCGATGCCGTCCGGCGACCGGAAACCCGTCGCGAAAAGCTCCGCCGGGCCCCGGCCCCCGTCGGCGATCCGTACGATGCAGCCCCGGTACGGCACGCGGCCGTACATGCGGCCGGCGCCGCCGGTCTTGCCGCTCGCTAGCTGTTCACGGGTGGCCTTGCCGATCTCCGACCAGTTGCCGCGGATCTCCTTGAAGATGCCGGCGCCGGAGGAAGCCAGGTTGAGCGAGACGTATAGGGCGCCGTCGGGGCCGCGGGCCGGACCGAAGGCGAACTCATGGTAGTTGCCGGTCATCCCGAAGCCGTCCCAGACCGTGCGGTAGCGGTCGGCCTTGCCGTCGCCGTTGGTGTCCTCGAGGCGGGTCAGTTCCGGGCGCTGCATCACCAGCAGGGCGCCTTGGCCGTCGGGCAGGAGCCCCAGCGGCTCATGCAGGCCCTCGGCGAATTGCTTCCAGGCGCCATCGGTTTGGCGGATGAAGACTTCACCGCGGTGGAAGGCCACGGCCAGACGGCCGTCGTCGAGGAAAGCGAGACCGCCCACCTGGTCATCTAGGCCGGCTGGCAGGTCGACCTTGGTGAACGCGAAGGCCTCGGTCCAGCCATCCTTGGCAGGCTCGGGCGCCGGCTTCTTGGCCGGGGCGGGGTTAGGGGCGGCGACGGCCGCCGCGAGGAAGAGCAGGGGGGTGATCACGGCAGGCGGACGGTGAGGGTGAAGGACTTGGCTTCGGCGGGGGTGAGCGTCAGTTGGCGGGTCGCGGCCTTGACGACCGAGCCGGTGGCGCAGGTCGTGGCCTCATCCAGCGGCAACACGACCGGCTTGATCGTCGTGACTTCGAAGCGCCGCGCCAGGCCCGCGCCGTCGGCGACGATTGTCTCGCGGAACTGCGCCCCATCGCGCTCATACTCGAAGGTCGGCAGGCCGGCCGCGTCGACCGTGTAGCCGTGGAACTTCACGCGTGGCTGCAGGGATTCGTCGGCCGGCAGGGACCAGAGCGTCTTGCCGAGCAGGGCCGCGGTGGCGCGACCATTGCTCTTGTAGTAGGCCCAGCAGTCGAGGAAATCGCCGCGCCAGACCGTGCGCAGGCGGCAGTCGCCCGCGTCGAAGCAGAAGTTGAGGTCCCCGGGCAGCGCGACCGCGATGGCGGCCGGGCCGACGTTGGGCAGGAACATGCGCTGGATCTCGGGGCGCCGGGCGGGGCGCGTCAGCGGGTCCTTCGAGATCGGCGCCTTCTCCTTGAGGCCGACGGCAGCCGTCAGCATGTGCTCGCGGATCGCATGGAGCTTCGCTTCGCCGAGGTGCGCCATCGAAGGCATCTCGATGACGTTATTGCGCTTCTTCTGCGGCTTGATCGCCCACTCGACGAATTCCTTCGGCTTCTTCGCGTAGAGTTTGGAGATCTCGATCAGCGACGGGCCGACCACCATTTGGTCCGGCAGGTGGCAGGCGGCGCAGTTCTGCTCGTAGAGCAGTTTGCCATCCTCGGCCGCCGCGGCGAAGGCGACGCTGAGCGCGAGGAGAGGGGTGAGGACGGAAAAACGAAGAAGCATGGGCTGGGGCTGGGGCTGGGGCTGGGGCTGGGGCTGGGGCTGGGGCTGGGGCTGGCCTATCGATAGGGGCTAATTCAAAGTCGGTGGACTGCCAACTTAAAGGTTGGGTGAGCGATGGCGGTCGTGTCAGGTAGGGACCAGCGTCCCTGCTGGTCCGCGGCCGAAACGCGGGGTCAGGCACCATCCCGCTGCGCGGGCTGAAGCCAGACCCCATGCCGGCGGCCGACCGAGGACGGTCAGCCCTACCTGAGAGGCAGAGGGGACAGGTAAAAGGCAATGGGACAGGGGTAGGGAAAGGGTCAGGGCGCGGACGAGCAGGGACGCTCGTCCCTACCTGAGAGGCAGAGGGCACAGGCGCAGATGTTTCTAGCAGCTGCATCTACTGACCCTTCCCCTGTCCCTGCCCCTTGAATTTCCCAACCGCCAACCGCCAGCCGCTAACCGCTAGGGCAGCACGCGGTGCTGCCCTTCCCTTAAATCAACTTCAACGGGGGCACCGCTTCGCCCTGCTGGCGCTTGCGGATGGACTCGAGGTACTCGTCCTTGAACTTGGGGACGGCGGACTGGACGGGCCAGGCGACGGCTTCGCCGTGGGCGCAGATTGTGCGGCCGGCCACCTGGTTCGCGATGTCGAGCAGCAGCGGGACGTCGGTCTCGAGGCCGCCGCCGGTCGTGATACGCTTGGAGACACGGGAGAGCCAGAGGGAGCCTTCGCGGCAGGGCGTGCACTGGCCGCAGGTCTCGTGGGCGTAGAAGGCGTTGAGATTGGAGAGTGCCTGGATCA
>CAIRWP010000282.1 GCA_903882335.1 uncultured Opitutia bacterium
CCCGGTGGTGGTCGCGACAGGACTTGAACCTGTGACTTCAGCAATGTGAATGCTGCGCTCTAACCAACTGAGCTACGCGACCGGCACCGGGGCTATCTAGATGGCCGTCCCCGGACGGTCGGGCAAGACCGAATTGGCGATGTTTACCCCGTTTCAGGGCGTCCGTCGGCTTGCAACCGGCGGCTGAACCCCAATGTTGGCAGGCATGGACCTCGCCGCGAACCCAGCCTCCCCTCGCGTGGCCGACGAGCGCCTCTTGCGCCTGACGGCGCCGGCGGGGCGCAAGGTCCTGGCCTTGGCCACCCGGGAGGGGCAGGGGTCCTTCCTGCGGGTCGCCATCACCGGCGGCGGGTGCAACGGACTGTCCTACAAGATGCGCTTTGTCGCCGAGCCGAAAGCCGGGGACATCCTCGTCCGCTCGGAGGGGATCGAAGTGCTGGTCGATCCTAAATCCGCCCTCTATCTCCGCGGCACCCATTTGGACTATTCCGACAAGATGATCGGCGGCGGCTTCAAGTTCTCGAACCCCAACGCCAAGGCGAGTTGTTCGTGCGGGGAGAGTTTCTCGCTCTAGTCTGCGACTAGAGCGAAGGGGCAGGGATAGGGACAGGGCCAGGGCTAGTTGATTTGTCCGAGGTAGGCGCGGCTCCGCGTGCTTGATTGAGTACAGAGGGTTGAGTTGAGTGCAGAGTGCAGAGTACGGAGTACAGAGTACAGAGTGCGGAGTACGGATTACAGAGTGCGGAGTCGAGTTAAGTGCTTAGATGGGAGGGCTAGTCTGACCCCAGCGCTGCCGCGCTCGTTCCGTGGCAAGTTTGTCTCTTCTCTGGCCAACCGGCCAACGGATCAACCCATCAACTCGATTCATCCTTCCCCTGCCTACTGACCGTGTCCCTGTCCCTTCTGTCTCTTTGCCTCTAGGTAGGGACGAGCGTCCCTGCTCGTCCGCGGCCGAAACACGGGGTCTAGCACTATCACGCTGCGCGTGCTGAAGCCAGAGCCCATGCCGGCGGCCGACCGGGGACGGTCATCCCTGCCTGGTCGGACTCAGCCTTCGCTTCCCACGCTCAATCCGCCGGGATCTCGTCTTTGGCGCCGGCTTCGTAGCGTTCGCACCAGGCCTTGGACCAGGCGGCGAAGTCGCCCGCGGCGATGTGCGCGTGCGCCTGGGCCATGAGGTCCTGCAGGAAGTGGATGTTGTGCAGCGCGAGCAAGGTGCCGCCGAGCTGTTCGCCGGCATGGTGCAGATGTCGCAGGTAGGCGCGGGAGAAGTGGCGGCAGGTGTAGTTGTCCATACCTTCGACCAACGGACGATGGTCCTCGCGGTAACGCAGGTGCTTCACGCTGATCGGGCCATCGGGCGTGAACGCGCCGCCGTGGCGACCGATGCGCGTGGGCATCGTGCAGTCGAACATGTCGGCGCCCAGCGCGACCATGCGGAGGAGCTGGGGCGGGGTGCCGACGCCCATGACGTAGCGGGGCTTATTCTTCGGCAGGAGCGGGGCGACTAGCCCGACCTGATGGAGCATGTGCTCCTCCGGCTCGCCGACGCTGACGCCGCCGATGGCATGGCCGGGGAAATCGAGCCCGCCGAGCTCCTCGGCGCAACGGATGCGCAGGTCGTCGTAGACCGAGCCTTGGTTGATGCAGAAAAGGTGACGACCCGAGGCGAGGAAGCCGCGATCCTTGGCGAGCTGGAGCATCTCCTTGGCCCAGCGGATCGAGCGGGTCACGGCGACCTCGCAGGACGTCCGGTCGCACGGGTACGGCGGGCATTCGTCGAGCACCATCGCGATGTCGGAGCCGAGCGCGTCCTGGATCTCGAAACAGTCCTTCACGTCGAGGAAGAGTTTGTTGCCGTCGAGGTGGGAACTGAAATGGATACCCTCGTCGGTGATGGTGCGGAGCTTCGCGAGCGAGAAGACCTGGAAGCCGCCGCTATCGGTCAGGATCGGCTTGTCCCAGTGCATGAACTTGTGGAGACCGCCGGCGGCCCGGACGATCTCCCGGCCCGGGCGCAGGTTCAGGTGGTAGGTGTTGCTGAGCAGGATCTGGGCGCCGGTATCGGCGACCTGCTGCGGGGAGAGCCCTTTGACCGTGGCCTGGGTGCCCACCGGCATGAAGACCGGCGTACGGACCTCCCCGTGGGGGGTCTTCAGGACGCCGAGGCGCGCGGCCGTCGTCGTATCGGTCTTAAGCAAGGTGAACACGGCGGAAAACTAGGGGGTGGGCAGGCCCGCTGGCAAGGCCAGGAGGAGTAGAGTCAAGCGGTTGGCGGTTAGGAGGCTCCAGTCAGCACAACGATGCGGGACGCAGACGGTGTGTGGTGTGGCGTCGCCGCCTCCTCCTGTCTCTTGGTTTTCCCAACCGCCAACCGCTTACCGCCAACCGCTACTACCTCGCATTTCCGTCGAAGCTCAGCCGCGTTCCCTTCGGCGCATCGGCGCGGATCTTGCCGTGCTCGTAGACGCAGACGCCGTTGACGAAGGTGCGTTCGATGCTACTGCCGAACGTGTGCCCTTCGAAGGGTGACCAGCCGCACTGGTAGAGCAGGCCGGCCTTCGTCACGGGCTGGGGCTTGGCGGGGTCGACGACCACGAGGTCGGCCCAGTAGCCTTCGCGGATGTACCCGCGCTGTTCGACGCCGAAAAGGATCGCCGGCGCATGGCAGGCACGCTCGATGGCCGTCTCCAGCGTGAACGCGCCTTGGCGGGCGAGGTCCATCAGGATCAGCAGCGGGTGCTGAATCAAGGGCAGGCCGGACGGGGCCTTGAAGTAGGTCTGGGACTTCTCCTCCCAGGTGTGGGGCGCGTGGTCGGTCGCGATCACGTCGATCACGCCGCTCGCCACGGCGGCCCGGACGGCGTCGCGGTCCGCGGCCGTCTTGATCGCCGGGTTGCATTTGATCTGGTGGCCGAGGCGCGCGTAGTCGGCGTCGGCGAACCAGAGGTGGTGCACGCAGGCCTCGGCGGTGAGGCGCTTGCCCTTGAGCGGCGCCGCGCTGAAGAGCGAGAGCTCCTTCGCGGTCGTGATGTGCAGGATGTGCAGACGGGCGTCGTGGCGGCGCGCTAGCCCGGCGGCCAGCGACGAGGAAGCGTAGCAGGCTTCGACGTCGCGGAGGTTCGGGTGCTCGGCGGCGGGCACGTCCTCGCCCCACCTGGCCTTGGCCGTGGCCTCGGCGGCCTTGATGCGCGGGGTGTCCTCGCAGTGCGTCAGGATGATGGCGGGCGAGTGGCGGAAGATGCCCTCCAGGGTCGCCTCGCGGTCGACGAGCATGTCCCCGGTCGAGGAACCCATGAAGACCTTGACCCCGCAGATGCGGCGCGGGTCCATGGACTTCACGACCTCGAGGTTGGTGTTGGTCGCGCCCAGGAAGAAGGAGTAATTGGCCACCGAAGTCGCCGCCCCGATGGCGTATTTCTTCTCGAGCTCGGCGAGCGTCACCGCCGGCGGGTTGGTGTTAGGCATCTCCATGAACGAGGTCACGCCCCCGGCCACGGCGGCGCGGGCCTCGCTGGCGATGCAAGCCTTGTGGGTCAGGCCGGGCTCTCGGAAATGGACCTGGTCGTCGATCAGGCCCGGGACGAGCAGCTTGCCGGTGAGGTCGTATTCCTGGTCGTAGGCGGTACCCGCCGGCACGGTACCGATGCGTTCGATGCGTCCTTCGCGGAGGAGGACATCCGCGTGGAAGCGCCGCCCCTCGTTGATGATTTCAGCGTTGCGGAGGACGACGGTGGCCATGCCGCCATCTCAACCCTCCGCCCAGCGACCGCAAACGGGAAAAACGTCCGGGACTCAGCCGCCGACCTTGACGATGTCCGAAAGGTCGGCCTTCTTCACGCCTTCCGGGTTGATGTTCACGGCGGTCACGCGGAACTGGGCCCCCTTGCGGTGGCTGAACTTGAGCACGAAGTTGGTCACGCTGAGCTTCTCCTCGGGGAACAGCTCGTTCTTGCGGGCGACCATGGTGGTCACCAGCTCCTCGACCTGGGTCGACGTGGCGCCGGGGAGGGCGGTCAGGGTCTTCTTGGCGGCGGCGATCTTCTCCTCGCCTTCGATGGCGGCGTTCCAGATCAGGATGGCCACGTTCATCGCGCCCTTGGCGGCGGTGTGGTTGTTGCCGGCCTGCTCCAGGATCGGCTGGGAGTACTGGATCAACTTGTCGGCGAAAGTCGGCCCCTTCGGCTTGTCGTCGATCGGCTGGGGCTTGGGGGCGGGGTCGAAGACGCGACCGATGGGGCGGGGCTTGTTGGTGCCGAAGGCGCCGTGACGATTGCGGGAGGAGGACATGGCCGGGGGAGGGGTCTCCAAGGGAAGCCCGCTTCAGGCGGTCGGCAAGCCCTTTCACCCGCCGTCCCTTGACACCCCCCTCGCCGCCCCTCAGCCTACGGCCGTTCCCTGCCCCCGTGTCCGATTACAGCGAAGTCATCCGCAAGCACCGCCGAGACCACCTCTCGACCCCTCACTCCCTCCCGCGCGGCGTGCACCGCTACTTCGAGAGCACCCTGCTGGCGATGCCGATCGAGCAGGTCTTTGATTTCTTCTCCCGGGCCGAGAACCTCGAGGCAATCACGCCGCCCGAACTGCAGTTCCGGATCACGACCCCGATGCCCATCGTGATGGGGCAGGGCACGTTGATCGACTATCGGCTCAAGCTCAACGGCGTCTCCTTCGGTTGGCGCACCCGCATCTCCGCCTGGGATCCGCCCTACGCTTTCGTGGACGAGCAGCTCAAGGGGCCTTATGCCGTCTGGCATCACACGCACACGTTCGCGGATGAAGGCGGCAAGACACGCATGGATGACGAAGTCCTCTACAAACTCCCGCTCTGGCCGCTCGGCGAGGTCGCCTATCCCTTCGTGAAGTCCAAGGTCGAAGGCATCTTCCGTCACCGCCGCGCTAAGCTCCGGGAAATCTTGGGGGTGTAGGTGTTAGGTGTTAGGGAGTAGGAAGTAGGGCATAGGGGCTCAGGGGTGGCTAAGTCGCCGTCCTCGACCCAACCATCGACTCTGCCCTCGATCCTCCCCTCGACTCTGCCCTCGATCCTCCCCTCGACTCTGCCCTCGATCCTACCATCGACGCTCCCATCGACCCAACCATCGACGCTCCCATCGACTCTCCCATCGACTCTCCCCTCGACCCTCCCCTCGACTCCATCATCGACTCTACCCTCTACTCTACCCTCGATCCTACCCTCGACTCTGCTCGTCCTTACTTCGTCAACGTCTCCACCGGCTTCCGGCCGGCCCAGGCGATGCCGCGGAGCAGCAGGGTCTGGACGTCCGGGCGGGAGAAATTGACGTAGGTGTGGCCGGGGATGAAGACGAACGCGCGCTGCGCGCCTTCCTTCTCATAGGTCCAGATCTGCGTCTGCGCCTCGAAGCCATCGCCTTTCTTCTTGGGCGTCGGCGCGGTCGCGAGCGAGTGGATGCCCGGGAGCATATCGAGGTCGTAGTAGATCTCGTCCTTCATGCCGAAGTCGGCCACGCCTTTCGTGATCGGGTGCTCGCGGTCCACGAAGTTCAGCTGCATCGGGCCTTCGCGCCACTTCGTGACCTTCTGACGCCAGGAGCCGCCGAGGAGGTCGCGGTAATAGTCGTCCGAAGCGCCGCCACCGGCGACCGCCCCAGCATGAATCACCACGAAGCCGCCGCCGCGCTTCGCGTAGGCGTCGATGGTCGCGCGTTCCTCCGGCTTGAAGTTACCGCCGACCTGGCGGTGGATGATGAGGACATCGGTTTCGGCCAGTTGCGCGGCGGTCGGGAAGGTGTCGCCGCCATTCACCTGGGCGCCGCGTTCCTTGAGCAGGGGCACCCAGTCGCGCAGGAAGGCCGGGTGATCATGGTCGCCGGGGCCGTGGGACTTCGGGCCGGAGCGGAGGAAGATCCGGAGCGGCTTCGAGCCAGGGCCCGTCGCGGGAATAGGGTCGGGGCCGCCGGTCTTAGGGGCCACGTCGGCGGCGAAAACAGTGCAGAGGGCCAGGAGGGGGAGCAGGCAACGCATGCTTAGTAGTTAGGAGGATGAGCCAAGGATGGCAAGGAGTGAGGAGGGCGTCGGCGGTTAGCGGGTGGCGGTTGGGAAGCGCGGAGTGCAGGGTAAGGAGTACGGAGTACAGATTACAGAGTGCTGAGTCGATGGAAGCACGGGGATGGGTGGGTTAGTCTGCGCCCTGGCTGCTACGCCCGTTCCGTGGTGAGTTTGCCTCTTCTCTGGCCAACTGGCCAACAGATCAACCAACCAACTCTCTTCATCCTTCCCCTGTCCCTGACCCTCCTGTCTCGTTGCCTCTCGGTAGGGACGAGCGTCCCTGCTCGTCCGCGGCCGAAACACGGGGTCTGGCTTCGCCTCGCGGAGCGATGGCGTGCCTGACCTCGTGTTGAAGGCCGATGTTTCGTACCCCCAACACCCAACACCTAAACTACCCCGACCAACTCCGCGAGGGAGTGAACGAATTTATCGGCGCCGGCGACGACCTTCGGGCGTTGCACGTAGCGTCCGAAGCCGATGACCAGGTCGGCGTCGCCCTTGACCTCAAGGTCGCTGGCGCCGTCGCCGACCATGACGACGTGCCCGGCCTGGTATTCGGCGCGAAGCCGGCGGGCGACGACGTTCTTGCCCTTCGTCTGGCAGGTCGGGCAGGAATCGTCGAACCCGGCGTAGGAACCGTCGGTGTGGAATTTGAGGACCACGGCTTCGACGCGATCGATGCCGAGGAGGTCGGCGAGGGGGCGGATGGCCTGGGTGAAGCCGCCGCTGACGATGGCGATCTGCCAGCCGGCGGCGCGGAGTTGGGCGAGGCTGGCCAGGGCCGTCGGCTCGACCGTCGCGATGTACTGGGCGCCGATCGCGGCCAGCTCGGCGGCGGTCGGCTTGATGATATCGAGGCGCTTGGCGAAGATCGCCTCCATCGGCGTGCCGCCGTTCATCGCGGCGTTCGTCATGTCCTCGACCGCCTTGAAGGTCGCGGGCCCGCGCAGACGGCCCAGCTCGTCGATCCCTTCGATGGACGAGAGGGTCGAATCACAGTCGAGGAGCAGGAGTTTCGTGGCCACGCCGGACTAGAAAGGGAAAGGGCGGGGGAGGGCAAGGGTAAGGGGAGGCGGGGAGGGCCAGGGCTGGGGCTAGGGCTGGGGCCGGTAAGATAACACGTGGCCCAAGTCCGATGATTGCTCCGCCTGCTTTCTGCACCGAGTTTTCTCCTAGCCCTGACCCTAGCCCTAGCCCCGGCCCTATGCTTAGTGCCTTGCCCTTATTCCTCTCTTCTTATTCCTTCTCCCTACCATGGCCTGCACCCCTCCGACCTCCGCTTCCGAAGTTTTCTGCCGCGCCGCCAAGTGCAACCGCCTGATGGGCCGGGTGCTCTTTGTTTTCGCGATCTCCCTGACAATCATCTTGGTGAAAAGCGGCAAGGAGTTCATCTATAACTCCGCGCCGAATGCCATCGTCGGGCACCTGACGTCCGTCGTCGCCCAGCTGACTCTGCTTCTCTCGGTCCTTTTCCTCGCCCGCCGTCGCGCCTCCGCCGCGCATCATGCCATGGTGAAGGCGAACAACCTCAAGGCCCTCGAACTCATGGCCGCCTCCGCGACCGACGAAGCCACGAAGAAGGACCTCCACGCCCGCGCCGCCGACCTCGTCGCCGGCAAGCCGGGATGCTGTAAGTAAGGGCGGTCGGCAGAGTTCGGAGTACAGAGTGCGCAGTGCGGATTACTGTGTGCGGAGGTGCCGTGGGGCTAACGCTTCACGATTCTGTAATCAGTAATCTGTACTCTGTACTCCCGGTCTCGTTGCCTCTCGGTAGGGACCAGCGTCCCTGCTGGTCCGGTTAAGCCCTTATCGATTCGTCACTCTGACCTCGACCCGGTACTCAGAGTTATTTCTCCCCTTGCCCACGTGCCCCCTGGCCAGCCGGCCAGCTGTTACCAATGGCTTCGCCTCGCGGAGCGATGGCGTGCCTGACCTCGTGTTGAAGGCCGTAACCGGCAACCCCATGCCGGCGGCCGACCGGGGACGGTCAGCCCTACCTGAAGCGCAGGAATAGCGGTTTGGGGTTAGCGGTTGGCGGTTGGGGGAGAATTGAGGGACAGGGAAAGGGTCAGAGTCAGGAGAAGGGTAGCGAGTGCTGAATCGAGTACAGAGTAGAGGTTCCTTTCCCTGCCCCTGCCTTCCCCAACCGCTAACCGCCAACCGCTAAAACCTATCCGCAATCATTTATCCTTCTTCTCCTGTTCGAGGGAAGCCTTGATCGCGTCGTTGAAGGCCTTGGTGCGTTCGGCTTCCGTGGGTTCGGGCGCCGCGGGCGCATCGCCCTGGTATTGCCCGCCGACCCAGCGGAGCTGGCGGACGCGGATCATCGCAGCGTTCTTCCAATCACCGGAAGGTAGCGAGGTCTTCACGCCGTCCTTCATGACCGAGGCGTGTCCGCTGAGGCTGAGGTCGGTGAGCGTCGACCAATCCTTGAGCGGTTGCGCGCCCTTGGGGTCGACCGGCTGGAAATCCTCGACCCCGAGGTTCACCGCGACCCAGCCCCCGTTGGCCTTGAGCGGGACCGTCGCGACGTATTCGCCGGTGCCCGCCCCGAAGGCACCCCACGCGTTGCGGGTCACGCTCACGTAGAGGACGGTGTCGTTCGCCGGGTTGATCTCGAAGGCCAGCCGGGCGCCCTGCGGGCCGCGCCAGAGCGGGTCTTTCACTTTGCGCGTGGTCGCGACCCAGTGGTCGGGGTTTCCCCAGTTCAGGCGGAACCAATCTTGCCAGCCCTGCACGCCGTTATCGATGGACCGGTCACGTTGCGCGGTCGGACGCACACCCGCCGCGGCCAACTCCGCGCCATTCAGCGCCAGCACCGCCGTGCTCAGCGCGTAGGTCTCGCTGCGGCCGACCCCGGGGTTCGTCGGGATCTTCCGGTAAGCCTCGGGCGTCTCATAAATCACATCGGCGTAGGCGAAGAGCGGGTCCTTCGCGGCGAGGGTCGGCACCGTGGCCTGCCATTCCTTGCCATGTCGGACGACGGGGACCGTTCGCCAGAAGGCCGTCAGCGCATGCGCGTCCGCGGTGGCGTAGACCCGCACCGCCTTGACCGGACGCGCGGAGTCGGGCGACACGGTCAGCACCGCCTGACCGCCGGCCGCCTGACTTTCCAGCCGCAGCCGGGGTGTGGCGGGCAGCTGGTAGGCCCCTTTCAGGTGCTGCTCGAACCAGAGCGTCGCCGTCAGGCTGTGGTCATCGGAATGCCGGTGGTTGAAATGCGGCGAGATGCTGAACCCGAGCTGGCCGGCGCGGATCGCGCGCCACGTGTAGGCGAAGTCGTAGAGGTGCGCGTGGAAATCGTTTGTTGGCGAGAACCACAACGTCGGCGCCTTTATTCGGGCGAGGTAAGGGTTTTCGGAGCGCGTCGCCAGGTCGCGCGCGGACCGCTTGTTCGGTTTTCC
>CAIRWP010000283.1 GCA_903882335.1 uncultured Opitutia bacterium
CTTGCCGCCCTGGGCGCGGACCATCGCCTTGAACTTCTCGAGGGCGGAGCCGTCCTTGAGGTGTTTCTCGACGGTCTGCTTGGCGGAAAGGGTCGAACCGGCGACGCCGGCGAGGCGCACGACTTCCATGCCCAGCTTGAGCACGAGGTCCTGCAGGTCCTCGGGGCCTTCGCCCTTGAGGAGGCGGACCGCTTCGAGGACTTCCAGACCGGTGCCGACAGAGTCGCCGAGGGGCTGGTTGATGTCGGTCACGAGGGCCACGCACTTGCGGTTGAGCGAGCGGGCGACGCGGGTGATGATGCGGGCGAGCTGCTTGGCCTGCTCGAGGTCGCGGATGAAGGAGCCATTCCCCCACTTCACGTCGATCACGAGCCCTTCGCAGCCTTCGGCGAGCTTCTTGGAGAGGATGCTGCCGGTGATGAGCGGGAGGGACGGGATTGTGCCGGTCTTCTGGCGCAGGGCGTAGAGGATGTCGTCGGCCGGGGCGATCTCCTTGCACTGCTCGGTCACGGCGCAACCGACGCGCTCGAGCTGCTGGCGGAACTGGTCCATCGTGGCCTTGCCCTTGAAGCCCGGGATCGAGCTGAGTTTCTCGACGGTCGAGAGGCAGAACTCCTCGTCCTTGCCGTTCATACCCGGCATGATGACGCCGGCGGCCGCGCCGAGCGGGCCGAGCACCATCGAGGTCTTGTCGCCCACGCCGCCGGTCGAGACCTTGGCGATCTTGGGCTGGGTCAGGCGGTCGAGGTCGATGACGTCGCCAGAGAGACGGAGCTCCTCGGCGAGCAGCGCGGTCTCCTGGGCGGACATCTGCTTGAAGAAGATCGCCATCGCCAGGGCGGCCTGCTGGGCCTCCGGCATCTCGGCGTCCATGATCGAATCAACGATCTGACGGATCTCATCCGCGGAGAACTCGCCGCCATCCCGCTTCTTCTCGATGAGAGAAGTGAAGGACGGCTTTTCCTTCCTCCGATGTTCGACGATTTTGTCAGTCATAAGGTGTTCGTGTTTAGAAGGTTAGAGCCGTCCTGTTGGGCAGGGGGAGGCGGACTCGCTGATATGTAAGATTTTCTTGAAAAGTCGAGCCAAAAGCGACAGGCGGCCTCCCCGCCCCACCCGGGGACAACCGGAAGGCCGATTGGCCGCCCTTTTTCGGGCCTAGGAGCCTTCCGCCGCCCCGAGGCTGCCCTACCCTAGATACCCTCGGAAAAGGGCGTCCTGACCGAAAAGCGTGGTCTTGCCGGCCATCAGGGGGAAGTCCACCCCCTCGAACCAGGTCGGACTCTCCGGGTCGCCGCCCAGCCGCGGGGCGACATAGGCGAACAGGTAGTCGGCCGCCCCTTCGCGGAGCAAGGCGGACGCGAACCGCGGGCCCGCCTCGATCAGCACCCCGGTCAGACCCTCGGTGGCGCAGCGCTCGGCCCAGGCATCCAGGAAGTCGACCTCCTCGCCAGGCAACGCCCAGACCGTGACGCCCTCGGCCTCATACCAAGCGAGGTCCGCGGCGCGGGCGCCGGCGGCCAGACCGACGACGATGGTGTGGCCACGGAACGCGTCCGTGAATAGGTTCAGACCGGCCCGGCCGGCGGAACGGAAGCGACGGTCAAGGACGAAGCGGACGGGCGCGTGCTCGCCGTCGGCGTCGCGGGCGGTGAGCCGCGGGTTGTCGGCCAGCAAGGTGTCCGCGGTCACCGCGATCGCCGGGAACAAACGGCGCCAGCGATGCACGTCAGCGCGCGCCGCGGGACCGGTGATGTCCCGCGACTCGCCCGGGGCGGGCACGAGCTTGCCATCCAAGGTCGCCGCGACTTTCAACGCGAGCAAGGGGCGACCGACCGTGATCCAGTGGTTGAAGAGGAAGTTGAGCTCCGCGCATTCCTCGCCGAGGACGCCCTCGACGACCGCGACGCCGGCCGCGCGGAGCAGTTGGACGCCCTTCCCCGCGTGCGCGGGATTCGGGTCGGTCGCGCCGATCACCACGGTGCGCAGGCCCGCGCGCAGGATGGCGTCGACGCACGGCGGCGTGCGTCCGTGCGTGCAGCACGGCTCCAACGTGACATGCAAGATGGCATCAGCCTGAGGCGCGCGACCCAGGGCCCGCAGGGCCATGACCTCCGCATGGGGCTGGCCGGCGGCGGCGTGGAAGCCTTCGGCGACGATGACCCCACCCTCGGTGATCACGGCCCCGACCATCGGGTTGGGGTGCGTCCGGCCCCACGCCCGTCGCGCGAGCTCCAAGGCTCGGCGCATCGGGGGCTCGGCGGACGCGGCCAACACGCTCAGCGGTTACGCTTACGCGAGACCGCGGCGGCCTTGGCGTTGCCGGGGGTCAACTGCGGTTCAGAATAGTAACGGAAACCTTCGAGCTTACGGCGCTCGATGGCGCGACCGAGAAGTTGCTCGATCTGCTGCAGGTGGTGCATCTCGTCCGGCGAGTAGAGCGTGAAGGCCTCGCCCTCGGCGGAGGCGCGGCCGGTGCGGCCGATGCGGTGGACGTAGTCCTCGGCGTGCTCGGGGACATTGTAGTTGATGACGTGGGTCACGCCGCGGATATCGAGGCCGCGGGAGGCGATGTCTGTCGCCACCATGATACTGAACTTACCCGACTTGAAACCAGCGAGGGCGGCGGCGCGCTCCGACTGGGTGCGGTCGGCGTGCATCGTGGCGACGGGGGTGCCGTGGCCTTCGATCCACTCGGCGATGCGGTCGGCGTCGCGCTTGGTGCGCGTGAAGACGATGACGGACTTGTAGCCGCTCTTGTTCAGCAGCGAGAGGAGCAGGTCGTACTTTTGGAAGACGTCGACCGGGTAGATCGCGTGCTCGACGGTGTCGGCGGCGCCGAGGCCGGTGCGCACGTCGATGGTGACCGGGTCCTTCAGGGCCCAGCCGGCGATGCGGCCGATGGCGTCGGAGATCGTGGCGGAGAACAGCAGCGTCTGCCGGTCCTTCGGGCAATAGTTGACGATGCGGGTGACGTCCTCGATGAAGCCCATGTCGAGCATGCGGTCCACCTCGTCCATGATCAGCATCTGGATGGACTTCAGGTCGAGGATCTTCTGCTCATGCAGGTCGAGCAAGCGACCCGGGGTCGCGATGACGACGTCGACGCCCTCCTCGAGCGCCTTGACCTGGATGCCGTAACCGACGCCGCCGTAGAGGAGCGCGGTCTTGGTGCCGAGGTACTTGCCGTATTTCTGGAAATTCTCGTCGACCTGGACGGCGAGTTCGCGGGTCGGCACGAGGACGAGGCAGCGGGGCTTGCCGGCGGCGGGCCCGAGACGGGCAAGGGTCGGCAGGGCGAAGGCGGCGGTCTTGCCGGTGCCCGTCTGGGCGGCGCCGATGATGTCGCGGCCGGCGAGGACGGCGGGGATGGCCTGCTCCTGGATCGGGGTCGGGTTGACGTAGCCGCACTCGCCGAGGACGCGGAGCACCGACTCGGGCAGGTTCAGTTCGGAAAAGGTAGGCATGTGAGGCTTGGAGAAAGTGGGAGGCAGGGGGAAAGGGAAAGGATAAAGGAAGAAATCCCGAGGGAAGGGCAAGTTCCGGGAGGGCCGGAGGCGAAAGGCGGCGATTTGTCTGGGTTTGACAATCCTTCCGGGATGCCCTGCATTGAACTCCCTTTCCGCAAGGAATGGGCGAACGGTGGTTGTAGCTCAGTTGGTTAGAGCACTGGTTTGTGGTACCAGGGGTCGGGGGTTCAAGTCCCCTCAATCACCCCACCTTTCCAAGGCCCGGAGCGATCCGGGCCTTGTCGTTGGCGGGGTTCAAACCTAGGAGGCGCCGCCCGAAGGTCGGCCGCGCCAGCGGCCCTTACTGCGCGCCCTTCGACTTGAAATACTTCTCGAGGGCGCCGCGGATGGCCTTCTCGAGCTCCTCGTCCTTCGCCTTGACCTCGCGGTCCAGCTCGGCGTCGCCGACCTGCGCGCCGCGACGGAATAGCTTACCCTCGCCGCCGACGTTGAGGCGCTGGGCGTAGTAAGTGACGTAGCGGACCGCGAACTTGTACCCCGAAGCGTAGTTCTCGAGCTTCACGGTCACGCGTTCGACCGGGTAGTCCGACTTGACGGCCTGGAGGGCCGCCTGCACCTCGCGCAGCGCCTCGTTGGACTCGCACTTCAGGCGGTTGTCCATGAAGCGGGCATCCTCGAAGCCGGCTTCCATGTCGAAATGCACCCCGGCGCGCAGGCCATGGAAACCCGTACCGGGAATCCCAAGATAGAGCACCAGGATCGTCACCGTGGTGACCGTGGCGAGCAGGGCGATGGTGGCGAGCGGGGAGGTCTCTTTCTGGAGTTTGACAGCCATGCGGGAGGGATAGCCGCCGGACGACCGGAGGCAACCCAATTGGCGGCCCACCCGCGCTCGCTTATTTAAGAGTCTGGAGGAACGCCTTCACGTCCTCGAGTTCCTGCGGCTTGAGGATCAAGCCCATCGGCGGCATCGGCGAGACGCCGAGTTTCTCGAAGCCCTTCGCGAGCACCTTGTTGGGCTCCAGCAGGGACTCGCTGATGTAGGCGGACGTGGCGCGCGTGGCGAGGCCGTCCAAGGCCGGGCCGATGGCACTCCCCTTCCCCTTCACCATGTGGCAGTTCACGCAGCCCGCGACCGGGTGCTTCCAGAAGATCTCCTCGCCACGCTTGGCGTCACCGGCCACGAGGGCCGTCTCGCCCGCCACGGTGAGTTCGCCGAGCCTCACGTCGTCGAACAGGATGTCGCCTTTGCCGACGTGCAGGAGGTTGATGGAGGCCTTCGGACGCTTGCCGGAGTTGAACACCACCTCGACCTCGGTCCAATCCGCGTCGCGGGTCACCGTGCTGGTCTCCGCGCGACCGATGTGGTCATTGAGGCTGGCCTTACCGCGGAACGCGTGGGTCTTGATCCAGGCGCTCAGGCGATACTCGGTGTCCGGCTTGAGGGCGACGTCGGCGAAGAAACTCGTGTCGCCATTGTCGCGGGTGATGCCGCGCAGGGCGGCCTTCCCGGAGCGGACGAGCTTGGGGTCGGTCACGACCTCCCAGCGGACGTCCTTGTTGCCGGGCGGGTTGCCGTAGTCGCGGCGCTTCCAGCCGACCGGCAGCTTGGCCGCGACTTCCTCGAAGCCGGGGTTGGGCAGGAGGTTCGGGCCTTCGACGTAGACCTGGGTCTGGTGCTTCTTGGCAAGTAGCTTGGAGGCTTCCTTCAGCCACTCGTCGGCCTGGACGGCTGGATCGCCGGCGAGACCGCGGACCAAGGTCTGGATCTCCGGGGCGGTCGGGAACTCGAGCAACTTCACCAGCGCGGCGAGGCGGGTGGCCGGATCCTTGTCGGCGACGACGCCGGAACCGAAGAAGCGCTTCTGCGCGGCGGCGTCGACGCCGAGGGCGCGGATGGCGTTGCGACGCAGCGGGGCGGACGCGGCGAGCAAGGCTTTCTGATGCGTCTCGTCGTCGAGGGCGCCGAGGCCCTGGAGCGCCCAGAGCGCATGGATCGCGCCCACGCCGTCGGACTTCTCCGTGAGGAGCTGGAGCAAGGCGGGCACGGCGGCCGTCACCTTGCCCTCGACCAGCAGACGCTGGGCCTGCAGGCGACCGTACTGGGTCGGGCCGGACAGGCCGGCCACCAGGTCGGCGGGAGCGGTGCCCTGCCCGACGGCCTTGGCGCCGGCCGGGGCGTCGGCGGCGACGAGGCGGTAGATGCGGCCACGGGCGTGGTCGCGGAGCGGGTTCTCGTGCGCGCCGCCGCCGCCGGTCGTGCCCTTGAAGCCGCCCCGATCGACGCTCGGCGTCGGGTTATGCTGGATGATGAAGTTCTGGAAGTCGGCGAACCAGATTGCGCCGTCGGGGCCGACCGCCGAGTAGACCGGCGACATCCACTCATCCGAGGACGCCACCAGGTTGAAGGCGTCCTTGGCGACGAAGCCGGCGCCCTGCGCCTGGACGTCCATGAGCGCGATCAGCTTCATGGTCGGCTCGCAGACCATGGCCTTACCCTGGTAGCGGGCCGGGAGCGCGGACGAGTAGATGAAGTTGGAACCCGCGGCGGCGGTGTAGCCGCCCATCACGTCGACCTGCCGGAAGTTCGGGGTGATGGTGTGCGCCTGCTCGACCGCGTTGATCTTCTTGGCCGTCATCGCGCGCGGCCCCTTCGGCACGAGATGCTGGGGAATGCCGCCGAAGAAGATCGGGGCGCCGTTGGCGGTGCCGCCGAACTCGTCGCCCACGTCGTTGTCGGACTGGGCCCAGGTATTGTTGCTGAACTGGTGGAGGAACTGCAGGGCCTTGCCGTCGGCCGTGAAACGGAAGGAACCCATCGCGAAGTTCAGCTTCTGCCCGCCGACCTCGCCGGCGAAGCCGCTGTAGCCGACGGCCCCGCGGAGCCAGTTGTCGTAGCCGTAGGAAAGGTTGCTGGTCTGGGCATGGGTGTCGCGGATGCCCCAGCCCGTCATGATGACCTCGCGGACGTCGGCCTTATCGTCGCCGTCGGTATCCTTGAGGAAGACGAACGTCGGCGCCTGGCAGACGATGACGCCGCCGTTGGCGAAGACGATGCCAGTGGGAATGTTCAGCCGGTCGGCGAAGACGGTGAACTTGTCGGCCTTGCCGTCGCCGTCGGTGTCCTCGCAGATCTTGATGCGGTCCTGGCCCTGCTGGTCGTTGACCACGCCGTGCGGGTAGTCCGCGGTCTCGAGGACCCAGAGGCGGCCGCGGGCATCCCAGGCGAAGGAGATCGGTTTCATGATGTCAGGCTCGGCGGCGAACAACACGAGCTTGAGGTCGGCTGGAACCTGGGTGCGCTCCATGCTGCCCTTGACGGTAAAAGGCTTCTGGAGCGTCAGGGTTTTCGGGCGCCTCTCGTAGTTGGCGACCCACGGGCTCTCCTCGCGCACCTCAGGCTCGCGCTGCTCGGCGTACTTGCGCCAGTCGGCGACGCGGGCGGGGTTGAGGCGGGCGGACAGTTCCTTGGCGAAGGCGGCGGGGTCCACCGCCTCCTTGGCGACGAAGACCTCAACGGTGGCGCCGGAGGGCAGCTTCACCGAGGTATTCAGCGCCGGCGAACCATCGGCGCGCGGGCGGACGAGCAACGCGTCGTAACGCTCGAGCGTCGCGGCCGCGGGCGTCTCGCCGCTGGCGTAGTCGAACCAGATCGCGTCGCGACCCAGCGCGGCCATGAGCGGGTGCAGGTGGCCCTTGGCCGTCTGCTCGACGCCGGCGGCGTCGAGGTAGAGGACGCGGACGGGACCGGTGGCGGCGGGAGCGGCCGCGGCGAGGAACGCGAGGCAGACGGAAGCGAACAGGGTGCGCATGAGCGGGGTGATACGGGTAAACAACCGTTTGTTCCGCCGAGGGCAACCCGGAGCCGCTCGCCTCGGGGCGTTTACACCCAACGAGGCCCTCTTTGTCGTAAAAATACCGAAGAACACCGGTCACCAAGCACAAAAAAACGGCGCCCAACTGGGCGCCGTGTTCCGGGAGCGATCGCTCGCGACCTCAGTGGTCGTGGTGGTCGCCGCCCGCCGCCGGCTTGTTATCCTCCGGCATGTCGGTGATGAGGCACTCGGTCGTGAGCAACAGGCCAGCCACGGAGGCGGCGTTGATGATCGCGGTCCGGGTGACCTTGGTCGGGTCGACGACACCGGCCTTGATGAGGTCTTCGTAAGCGCCCGTCGCCACGTTGTAACCCTCGGCACCCTTGTGCTTGAGCATCACTTCCTGGACGATGAGGGAACCTTCGACGCCGGCATTGAAGCAGAGGGTGCGGAGCGGCTCTTCGATCGCCTTGCGGACGATCTGCGCGCCGATTTTTTCGTCACCGACGAGGGAGTTGATGACGGCGTCAATGGCCTTGACGGTGCGCAGGAGCGCGACGCCGCCGCCCGGGACGATGCCTTCTTCGACGGCCGCACGGGTGGCGTGCAGGGCGTCGTCGACGCGGTCCTTCTTCTCCTTGAGCTCGGTCTCGGTCGCAGCCCCGACATGGATGACGGCGACGCCGCCGGCCAGCTTGGCGAGGCGTTCCTGGAGCTTCTCCTTATCGTAGTCGGAGGTGGTCTCGTCGATCTGGCGACGGATGAGCTTCACGCGGCCCTGGATGTCGGCGGACTTGCCGGCGCCCTGGATGATCGTAGTGTTCTCCTTGTCGGCGACGACGCGCTTGGCGCGTCCGAGGTCGGCCACCTTGACGGACTCGAGCTTGATGCCGAGGTCATCGGTGACGAAGCGGCCACC
>CAIRWP010000284.1 GCA_903882335.1 uncultured Opitutia bacterium
CCGGAGACGGTGATGGTCAGGCGGGCGGCCTCGGGCGAGAAGGTCGCCGGGCTGCAGGTGGTCTGGCCGTCATAGACGAGGTTCTCGTAGATCTCGTCGGACATGATCCAGACGTTGGCCTGCACGCAGATGGCCACGAGGGCCTCGAGCTCGGCGCGGGTGTAGACGGCGCCGGTCGGGTTCGACGGGCTGTTGATGATGACCATGCGCGTCTTCGGGGTGAGCGCGGCGGTCAGCTGGGCGGGGGTGATCTTGAAGCCGGTGACGTCCTCGGCGTTGACGACGACGGGCGTGCCGCCGGCGAGCTTCACCATCTCGGGGTAGCTCACCCAATACGGGGCGGGGATGATGACTTCGTCGCCGGCGCTGATCGTGGCGAGGATGGCGAGGTAGCAGGACATCTTGCCGCCTGGGGAGACGACGACGTTGGCGTCGGCGATGCCGGTGAAGCCGCGGCGGGTGTAATCCTCAGCGATGGCCTTGCGGAGGGCCGGGATACCCGGGGTCGGGGCGTACTTGGTCTGACCGTCAGCCAAGGCCTTGGCGCAGGCATCCTTGACGAACTGCGGGGTGTCGAAGTCGGGCTCGCCCACGCCGAAGCCAACGACATCCTTGCCGGCGGCCTTGAGGGCCTTCGCCTTGGCATCGACAGCGAGGGTCGGTGAAGGGGCGACGTTGCGGGCCCAGGAGGAGAGAGCGGGATTCGACATGGCGGAGAAGGCCCAAAAGCAAGGGGAAGCCCTGCGGGAGACAAGGGAAAAGGTGCGAAAGCGAGCGTAACCGCCGGCGAGCCGACAGGCGACTCAGACGTCGATGGCGTCGTCGACCGGTTTTGGGCCGCGCGGGCCACCCTGCCCTCCGGCCGGCGGGACCGTCTGCGCGGTCGCCGAAAAGGCGATGAACCAGGAACCGATGGAAATCACCAAGGGAGCCAACCACAGGGAATAGCTCTGAATCCCGAACAAATTACAGACCAACGCCAGCATGAGGACGTTGGTCACGTACATCAGACCGAAGGTGACCAAGGCCTTCGTAATCCGCTGGGGGAGGCGGAGCACCAGGAGGAAAGGCGCCGAGAGGAACAGCAGGAAGACCATCACGAACGGCTTCACCAGGACGTTGACCACGCCCAGCCAGAGCGCGATCCACAGCCCGTTCCAAAGGTTGCCGTTCAGATCCAGCAGCCCCAGCCGATCGGCCAGCAGGATGCTCAGCGGCAACGAGAAGAGGCGCAGGAGCAGGAGGAGGCAACCGAGGCCGGCGGGCATGACGGCCCGCACCTTAGCATAAACCGGCCCTGCGTCCAGCGTAACCCGGGACGCCGCGACCGTTTTATAATAGGATTAAGACTTCTTCAGCGGGCGTGGCGGACGTCCTCCCCGGAGAGGAGGAAGATGACCTGCTCGGCGATGTTCTTCGAGTGGTCACCGATGCGCTCAAGGGCCTTGGAGATGAAGATGAGTTCGACGTGCGAGGCCGAGACCTTGGCCGCGTCCCCCGACTTCCCGAAGAGTTCCTCGTAGTTTCGACGGTTCAGGGCGTCGATCTCGGCGTCCCGCTGGAGGACCAGCCGGGCCTTCGCGAGGTCGCCCTCGATGAAGCTGTCGATCGCCAGCCGCAGGACCTCGCAGGCGATGATACCCTCGGCCGGGACGTGGAGGAGATTTTTCAGCGGCCCGCGTTCGGAGATGACCATGGCGCGCTTGGCGATGACCGAGGCCTCGTCGGCGATGCGCTCGAGGTCGTGGCCGATGTCGCGGGCGGCGAGGAGCAGGCGCACGTCGCTACCCATCGGACCGAAGAGGGTCAGGTAGCGCATGATTTCGCGGTCGACGCGCTTCTCGAGCTCGTCGACGCGGTCGTCCATGCCGCGGACCTGGAGGGCCAGGGAATCGTCGCCGTTCTCGACGGCGCGGAGCACGAGGCGGGTCATGTCGAGCGAGCGCTCGCCCATCAGGATGAGGTCGTCCCGGAGCTGGCGGAGTTCGTCGTGGAAGAAACGTTGCATGGTCTTTTGGTTTTAGAAATCAGCCGAAGCGGCCCGAGATGTAGGCCTCGGTCTGGGCCTGGGACGGGTTCATGAAAATCTTCTCGGTGGTGTCGTACTCGATCTGCTTGCCGAGGTAAAAGAACGCGGTGCGGTCCGAGACGCGGGCGGCCTGCTGCATGGAGTGGGTCACGATCACGATGGTGAACTGCTCCTTGAGCTCGTGGATCAGCTCCTCGATCTTGCCCGTGGCGATGGGGTCCAGGGCCGAGCAAGGCTCGTCCATCAGCAGGATCTCCGGGCGATTGGCGATGGCCCGGGCGATGCAAAGACGCTGCATCTGGCCGCCGGACAGGCCCAGGGCGCTGTCGTCGAGCCGGTCCTTGACCTCATCCCAGAGGGCGGCCTTGCGGAGCGAGGTCTCGCAGGCCTCCTCGAGTAGGGCGCGGTCGCGGACGCCGACGACGCGGAGGGCGTAGACGACGTTCTCGAAAATCGACTTGGGGAAGGGGTTGGACTTCTGGAAGACCATACCGACGCGGCGACGCAGGGAGATGACCTCTAGGCCCGGGTCGTAGATCGAACGGCCGTTGATGGTGATGTCGCCCTCGTGACGGATACCGTCCACGAGGTCGTTCATGCGGTTCAGGTTGCGCAGGAGGGTGGACTTGCCGCAACCGGAGGGGCCGATGAAGGCGACGACCTGGCGCTCGGGGATGTCGAGCGAGATGGCCTCGAGGGCCTTCTTCTGGCCGTACCAGAAGCCGTAGTCGCGGATACTGATGTAATCCTTGCGGCCCTCGCGTTCGGCGGCGGGTCGGACTTGGATGCGGGAGGTGGAAGGCGGGGTCATGAGCGAGGGCATGAAGAAATCGTCAGAAGGAGGCTCCCTTGAAGCGGGCGCGGAGGCGGTTGCGAATCCAGATCGCGCCGAGGTTCAGGCAGACCACGAGGATGATCAGCAGGAGCGTCGTAGCGAAGACCATCGGACGGGCAGCGTCGGAATCCGGGGACTGGAAACCGAGGTCATACACGTGGAAACCCAGGTGCATGAACTTGCGGTCCATGTGCAGGAACGGGAAGGAACCGTCGAACGGGAGGGACGGGGCCAGCTTGACGACCCCGACAAGCATGAGGGGGGCGACCTCCCCCGCACCACGGGCCATGGCGAGGATGACACCGGTCAGGATGCCGGGGGCCGAGGCGGGCAGGAGGATGTCGCGGATGGTCTGCCACTTGGAGGCGCCGGTGGCCAGGGAGGCCTCGCGCATGCCGCGCGGGACGGCCGCCAGGGCTTCCTCGGTCGCAACGATGACCACCGGGAGGGTCATCAAAGCCAGGGTCAGCGAGCACCAGAGCAGGCCGCCGGTGCCGAAGACCGGCGTATTGTTGTTATACTTCAGCTGATCGGCGAAGAACAGCTGGTCGATGGAGCCACCCAGGACGTAGACGAAGAAGCCGAGGCCGAAGACCCCGAAGACGATGGACGGCACGCCGGCGAGGTTATTGACGCTGATGCGCACGATGCGCAGGAGCGGCCCCTGCTGGGCGTACTCGCGGAGGTAGATCGCGGTGATGACGCCGAAAGGCGTGACCAGCAGGCTCATGAAGACCGTCATCACGAGCGTACCGAAGATCGCGGGCATCAGGCCGCCCTCGGTGTTGGCCTCGCGCGGCTCGTCGAAGATGAACTCGGCGAGGCGGGAGCCGTAGAGTTTCACGCGGCCCCAGGTGTCGAGGCGGTTGGGGAACCAGGCTCGGATCACCTGGGTGAGGGGCACGACGACCTCGCGGCCGGCGGCGTCCTGGGCGGTGAGCGAGGCCACCGCTCCGCCCGCCGTGACCTTGGCGGCCTCGGCCTGCAGCAGGGCGTAGCGCTCGTCGAGGACCGCGATCTCGGCCTTCCGGGCGGCGATCTCGTCGGCCAGCTTGAGATCCTCAGCCCGGCGCAGGCCCACGCGGGACTGTTCCATGGCGGCGTTCACGTCACCGATGCGGTGGCGGGTGATCTCGACCAGTTTCTCGCGGACGGCGGAAGCCGCGGCGACCTCGGCCTGGAAGGCTACCTCGAAGGCCGGCTCCGCGATCGCGACGACCTGGCCGTCGGACCGACGCAGGGACTGGGGACGGACGAAGGCGGGGCCGTTCTCCACGCGCTCCAGCCCGAGGATATCGGCGGGGAAGGTCTCGGCCTTGATCCGGGCCTCGTCGACCCAGAGGTAGGAGTTGCCGTTGAGCTCGCGAAGGCCGACCTGGTATTGCCGCTCGTACTTCGGCTGGTCCGCCGGCGACCCGGCGCGGATCCGGCGTTGGGCGAGCTGCCCGATGAGCGTACGGCCGTCATCCAGCTGGGCCACGGGCACGGGCGGGGCCCAGAAGACGGTGGCGCCGTTGAGGAACACCAGGCTCAGCAAACCGATGACCATGCCGAGGCCGACGATCAGGCCCAGGCCACTGAACCAGACCCAGGCTTCGCCGCGGGGCGTGCTGCTGTCGGAAGGGGCGGACATGGTCAGACGACTTTATAGCGCTCCCGCAGGCGCTGGCGGAGGACTTCCGCGACGGTGTTGAGCACGAAGGTGAGGAGGAAAAGGCAGCAGGCGCCGAG
>CAIRWP010000285.1 GCA_903882335.1 uncultured Opitutia bacterium
ACCCCCACCCCCCCCTCCTTGCGCGGTCGTCTCCTCCAAAGGCTTGACAGCCGCTAGGGGCTTTGGTCTGCTCCCCTTCCAGTGCGCGTGTAGCTCAATGGTAGAGTACCACCTTGCCAAGGTGGCTGTTGCTGGTTCAAGTCCAGTCGCGCGCTCCACTTTAAAATGGAGCCAAAACCCGCCGAAACCCGGCGGGTTTTTCATGCCTAGGTGACCGGGGAGGTCGGGAAAGTGACGGTCACCCGCAACCCCTTGGGCTGGGCGGGTTCGGCCGCGGCCGTCCCCCCGTGGAGTTCGGCCACTTGCCGGACGATGCTGAGCCCGAGGCCGCTACCGCCGGCTCGCCGGGATTTATCCGTCCGGTAGAAGCGGTCGAACAGCCTCGGTAGGTCGACCGGGGCCACGCCGGCGCCGTCGTCGGTCACCCGGAGCTGGACGCCCTTCTCCCCGCCCTCCGTGGCGATGAGGATCCGGGTCGCCCCGGCCGCGTGGGCCAAGGCGTTGTCGATGAGGTTCTGGAGCAGGCGGCGGGATTGGACCGGGTCCGTCGCGGCCGTTTCGTCGGCTCGCAGGTCCAGCGCCAGCTCGACGCCGGCCGCCCGGGCCCGGGCTCGGTATTCCTCGCAGACCTCGCGCGCCGCCCGGTGCAGCGCCCCGGGTTCGCGTTGGGCCCCCTGCCCGCTCTCCAGGCTGGCCAGGGCGAGCAAGCCTTCGACCAGCCCCTGCAGCCGACCCACCGAGCTGACGATCTTGCGGATGAAGCGCGTACGATCCTCCGCGGACATCGTCGCGTGGTCGTCGTCGAGCGTCTCTGCGTAGCCGCGCAGGATCGTCACCGGCGTGCGCAGGTCGTGCGAGACGTTCGTCACGAATTCCCTTTCCATCGCCTGCAGCCGCTTCAGCGCCGTCACGTCCGCGAGCACGAAGATGGCCGCGTCCTCGCCGAAGGCCTCCGGGTCGGTGCGGGCGCCGGCCGCCTGGACCCACACGTCGGCCAGCGGCGCGCGGTTGAGCAGGATCGTCGCCTTCGCCTCGCCGGCGCTCCGCACCTGTCCGATGAGCTCGATGAAGTCGGCGCTCCGCACGAGCGGCACCACCGCGCCGCCGGCGTCATCCGCGCTCAGCCCGAAGAGCGCGACGGCCGCCGGGTTGGCGAGCCGCAGCCGGTCGTACGCGTCCACGACGAGGACCGCGTCGGTGAGCGGCGCGAGCAGCGCCTCGATGCGCCGCGCGGCCGCCGCGCGGATCTCCCCTTCTCCGCTGGCCCGCGCCTCCACGGCACGCAGCAGTTCGTCGAGCCCGAGCCACCGGACCAGCCGGCCTTCGGGTCGCCGCGCCGGTTGCCCGCGCAGCAGCGCACGGCGTGCCCACGTCAGGCAGCGGCCGAGTTCCGCCGAACACCACCCCGCGAGCGCGAGCGCCGCGACGAGCAGGATCCACGGCAGCCAGGTCATCGGTCGTCAGCGTGGCGGCGCGCCGGACGGGGGCGAGCGCAAAGCCGTTAGCCCGCGACGCGGTAGCCGACGCCGCGCACCGTCTCGATGACCTCGCCGGCGGCGCCCAGCTTCTCGCGCAGGCGGCGCACGTGCGTGTCCACGGTGCGGGTCTCGAGATCCGGCGAGTAATTCCAGACGTCGGCCAGCAGTTCCTCGCGCGACTGCACGCGGCCTTTCCGCTCGAGCAGCAGGCGCAGCAGCTTGAATTCCGTCGCGGTGAGCTCGACCGGCTTGCCCTGCGCGGTCACCTCGTGGCGCTCGATATCCAGCAGCAGCGCGCCGGCGGCGAGGCGCGTTGACGGCTTCGCCGCGGCGGACTTCGCGCGTCGTAGCAGCGCCTGGGAGCGGAGCATCAGCTCGCGCACGTCGAACGGCTTCGCGACGTAGTCGTCGGCGCCGCTCTCCAGTCCTTTGACCTTGTCGGCGGTCTCGGCCTTGGCGGTCAGGAAGATTACCGGCGTGTCCTGCAGCAGGGC
>CAIRWP010000286.1 GCA_903882335.1 uncultured Opitutia bacterium
ACGCGCGTCGTCGAGGCTTTGACCGCCACCGGCGCCGGCCTGCCCGGGGCCACCGTCCTCGGCGTCATCCCATCCCCCATCGAAGGCGGGGAGGGGAATAAGGAGTTCCTGATTGGGTTGAAGAGGCGGTAAGGAGGGCTGAAGAGGGCCTGGGCTAGGGCCTGGGGCAGGGCTAGGGCCCGTAATGGGATAGGGTCAGGGTCAGGGGAAGGTAGCGTTTCTTTGCATAAAACGGGCAAATACCCCTATTTCTTACCGCTATTACTATCCCTGGCCCTAGCCCTAGCCCCAGCCCCAGCCCTTGGCCTTTCCTGTACCCATTTCTCCTTGCCCTCGGCCTTCCGTCCCTTACTTCCAAACCTCCCATGACCACCGAAGGTAAGCTCAAGCGCTCCCGCAATCCCCTCGACTTCGATTTCACCGAACCCGAGGCCTTGACGCGCTACGTCACCGAGACGGGCAAGATCCTGCCCCGCAAGCTGACCGGCCTCACCGCCCGCCAGCAGCGTCATATTGCCAAGGCCGTGAAGCGCGCCCGCAATATGATCACGATGAAGTAAACGGTCGCCCACCGACCTGACGAGGCCGCCTGACCAGGCGGCCTTTTTGTTGCCCGGGATGGGAGGTTGCCCCCGTCCGGGCCTCGGGGTAAAACGGGCGGGACAATCCCGCCGTCTCCGCCTATCCGCTTCCTGTCCTTGGACTCGCCCGTTCCCAGCCCGCTCACGACCTCGCCGACCGACCTCGCGCGCGCGGCGGAGCTCCTGCGCACCGGCCAGTGCGTGGCGCTGCCGACCGAGACGGTCTACGGCCTGGCCGCCGACGCGTCGAACCCGACGGCGGTCGCCCAGGTCTTCGCGATCAAGGGTCGCCCGCTGCTGGATCCGCTCATCGTGCACGTGCCCGACCTCGCCGGCCTCGCGCAGGTGGCCGAGCCCGATGCGCGGCTGGCTAAGCTCGCCGCGCTCTGGCCCGGCCCGCTCACGGTCGTCCTGCGTCGCAAGGCGGGCGTGCCCGACCTCGTCACCGCCGGCAAGGACACGGTGGCGGTCCGTCTACCCTCCCACCCGGTCTTCCGCGAGGTGCTCCGGCTCGCCGGCCGGCCGCTCGCCGCGCCGAGCGCCAACCCCTTCGGTTACGTCAGCCCCACCCGCGCCGCGCACGTCGTCGCGTCGCTCGGCGCGCGCTGCCCTTGGGTCGTCGATGGCGGCCCCTGCGAGCATGGCGTCGAATCGACGATCCTGGACCTCTCCGTCCCGGGGCGCGCGCGCCTGCTCCGTCCCGGCCCGATCCCCGTCGAGACGCTCCGCGGCTTGCTCGGCGAGGTCGAGGTCGTCACGCGCGCCGCGAGCCAGCATGCCCCGCAGGATGCGCCGGGCATGCTCGACCGGCATTACAGCCCCGCGACGAAGGTCGCGCTCTTCCCGGTCGGCTCGCTGCCGGTCGTCGCGAACCTCCGTTCCGCCGTGGTCTTCCTCGGCCGGCACGCGTCGCCGCCCGCGAACGCCGATGTCTTCCTGCTCTCGGAATCGGGCGCGGTCGCGGAGGCCGCGCATCACCTGTTCGACCTGCTCCGCCGTCTGGACGGCCGCGGTTATGAGACGATTCATGTCGAGCTGGCCGACCCTGCCGGGGTCGGGGCCGCCTACAACGACCGCCTGACCCGCGCCGCCGCCCGCTGATGCAGAACCTCCTCGAGACGTTGAAGAAGTCGACCGACTTCCTGGGTCGCAAAGGCATCGAGAAGCCGCGCGTCGCGGCGGAGCATCTGTTCGCCGCCGCGCTCGGGCTCAAGCGGCTCGACCTCTACCTGCAGTTCGAGCGCCTGCTCACGGACGCCGAGGCCGATCGCCTGCGTGGCTTCGTGGTGCGCCGCGGTAACCGCGAGCCCCTCCAGCACATCGTCGGTCAGGTGGAGTTCCGCGACCTCGTCCTGAAGTCGGACAAGCGCGCGCTCGTGCCGCGGCCCGAGACGGAGGAATTGATCGACCTCGCGCTGGCCCTGTTCCCGGCCGAGCAGGCGGTGCGCGTGCTCGACCTCGGCACGGGTTCGGGTGCGATCGCGCTGGCCCTCGCCGCCGAACGTCCGGCCTGGAAGGTCGAGGCCGTCGACCGTTCGCCCGACGCCTTGGCGCTCGCCCGGGAGAACGCCGCGCAGTGCGGCCTCGCCGAGCGCGTCGCGTTCGCGGAGTCCGACTGGTTCGCCGCGGTCACCGACGCCTACGACCTGATTGTCTCGAACCCGCCTTACCTGACCGAGGCCGAGGTGGCCGCCGCCGAGCCCGAGGTGCGGGAGTTCGACCCGAAGTCCGCCCTCATCGCGCCCGACGAGGGGCTGGCCGACCTGCGCCGTATCCTGACCGACGCCCCGCGCTTCCTGCGCGCCGGCGGCTGGGTGCTGCTCGAGACCGGCATCGATCAGCACGCCGCCTTGGCGACCTTGTCCACCCAGCTCGGTTATGCGGAGTCCGCGGGCCGACCCGACATGAGCGGCCGCCCGCGATTCTGGCAGGCTAGAAAAGAATAACCATCGAGGTCTGGAGGACACGAGGGCGCGAGGACACGAGGGCACGAGGGCGCGAGGGCCGGAGGATACGAGGACAGGAGGATACGAGGTCTGGAGGACACGAGGGCGCGAGGGCTGGAGGATACGAGGACAGGAGGACGCGAGGGCCGGAGGATACGAGGATACGACTCGAGGGCCGGAGGACACGAGGGCGCTCCCATCTTGCCCTCGGGTCCTCCAGACCTCGGGCCCTCGTGTCTTCTTGCCCTTCCTCCATCCTTCCCTCTTTACTGACCCTATGTCCCAGCAGCCCGCCGCCAAACCGAAGACCGCCATCACGCCGACCCGCGCCGAGGATTACCCGGAGTGGTACCTCCAGGTCATCCGCCATGCCGACTTGGCCGAGAACAGCGCGGTCCGCGGGTGCATGGTGATCAAGCCGTGGGGTTACGCGCTCTGGGAGAACATCCAGCGCGACCTCGACGCGATGTTCAAGGAGACGGGGCACGTGAACGCCTACTTCCCGCTCTTCATCCCCGTCAGCTACATCCAGAAGGAGGCCGCCCACGTCGACGGCTTCGCCAAGGAATGCGCGGTCGTCACCCACTCGCGCCTCGAGATGGGCCCCGACGGGAAGCTCGTTCCCGCGGGCGAGCTCGAGGAGCCCCTCATCGTCCGCCCGACCTCCGAGACCATCATCGGCGAGACCTACGCCAAGTGGGTGCAGTCCTACCGCGACCTCCCGATCCTCATCAACCAGTGGGCCAACGTCGTCCGCTGGGAGATGCGCACCCGCCTCTTCCTGCGCACCGCCGAGTTCCTCTGGCAGGAAGGCCACACCGTCCACGCCACCGAGGCCGAAGCGATCGAGGAGACCAACAAGATGCTCGAGGTCTACGCCGACTTCGCGGAGAACTACATGGCGATGCCGGTCATCAAGGGCCGCAAGACCGAGGGCGAGCGCTTCCCTGGCGCCGTCGACACGCTCTGCATCGAATCGATGATGCAGGACCGCAAGGCCCTCCAGGCCGGCACCTCGCACTACCTCGGCCAGAACTTCGCCAAGTCCTGCGGCATCCAGTTCCAGGACGCCCAGGGCACCCAGCAGTACGCGCACACCACCTCCTGGGGCGTCTCCACCCGCCTCATCGGCGGCATGATCATGACGCATTCCGACGATGACGGCTTCGTCGCCCCGCCGCGCCTCGCCCCGCAGCACGTCGTCATCTGCCCGATCTACAAGGACGACGCCACCAAGGCCGATATCCTCGCCTACTGCCAGTCGCTCCAGAAGGAGCTCGCCGCCCAGCGCTTCCACGACCGTAAGATCGTCGCGACCGTCGACAACCGCGACCTCCGCGGCGGCGACAAGGCCTGGGGCTGGATCAAGAAGGGCGTCCCCCTGCGCGTCGAGGTCGGCCCGCGCGACTTCGCCGCTGGCGCGGTCTTCGTCGCCCGCCGCGACACCGGCGAGAAGGCCGGCGTCCCGCGCGCCGAGTTCGTGGCCACCATCGGTGAGCGCCTGCAGGCCATCCAGGACAACCTCCTGGCCCGCGCCAAGGCCCACCGCGCCGCAAACACCCGCACGATCGACACCTGGGAGGAACTCAAGGCCTACTTCACGCCGCAGAACCCCGAGCGTCCGGAAATCCACGGCGGCTTCGCGCTGTGCCACTGGAACGGCAGCAAGGCGGTCGAGAAGCGCCTCAAGGAAGAGCTTAAGGTCACCATCCGTTGCATCCCGCTCGACGCCCAGGACGAGCCCGGCAAGTGCGTCGTCACCGGCGAGCCCAGCGCCCGCCGCGTCGTGATGGCGAAGGCTTACTGATCGGCCTTCCGGCCGATCAGAGGGCTAGGGCCCGGGGTAGGGCTAGAGGCAGGGACAGCACCACGTGCTGTCCTTTTGTTTTCATGGTCTCTCCTTATCCGCCGGTGGCGGCGGCCTCGCCGTCACCGAACTTCAGGCGGAGTTTCCGGCCCGGGGTCACGCCTTCGCGGGTGCTGATCACGGCGCCGTCGGCGTCGCGCACGATGCTGTAACCGCGGGCGAGGACGGACTCGAAGCCCGCCGAGGTCAGGCGCTTGCCGAGTTGGTCGAGTTTCTCCCGCGCCACGCCCATCCGGGCCTTGGGGGAGAGGCGATGGAGTTCGCCGCCGAGTTCGGAGAGGCGGTGACGGTGGTCCGCGACGATCTCCTCGGCGGCTCCGTCGAGGCGCTGGCGTAGGAGGTCGAGGTCCTGGTAGAGCGACTGCAGGCGGGCCTTGGGCGAATGGCGCGCGAGTTCGGAGCCGAGCAGGCGCAGGCGGTCGCGCAGCTTCGTCTGGCCGGAAGCGATCAGCTCCGCCGCGGCCGTCGGCGTCTCCGCGCGGCGGTCCGCCGCGAAGTCGCACAGGGTGAAGTCGGTTTGGTGGCCGACGGCGGAGATGACCGGGGTGCGGCTCGCGCGCACGGCGCGGACGAGGTGTTCGTCGTTGAAGCCCCAGAGGTCCTCCATCGAGCCGCCGCCGCGACCGACCACGATCAGGTCGATGCCGGGGATGGCGTTGGCCTGCTTCAGGCCGTTGATCACCGAGCCCGGGCAGCTTTCGCCCTGCACGCGGGCGGGCACGAGCCACGCCGTCCCGCTCCAGCCGCGCGTCTTGAGCACCTCGGTGAAGTCATGCCAGACGGCGCCGATCTCCGACGTCACGAACGCGACGACCTTGGGGAAGTCGGGCAGGGGCCGCTTGAGCGACTCGTCGAAGAGCCCTTCGGCCTTCAGCTTGTCGCGCAGCTCCTTGAACTTCTGGAAGAGGTCGCCCTCGCCGGCCGGCTTGATCGAGTCGATGATCAGCGACATCTTGCCGGACTTGCCGTAGAAATCCGCCTTGGCCTTGGCCACGACCTTCTGGCCTTCGCGCAGCGGCTCCTTGAGCCAGCGGGCCTGGAAGGAGTACAGCACGCAGTCCACCTTGGCTTCGGCGTCCTTGAGCGCGAAGTAGTGGTGGCCGGAAGGGTAGGTCTTGTAGCCCGAGATCTCACCCGTCACCTCGAGCGTTCCCATCCCGTTGAGGTGTCCTTTGAGGACATCCGCGAGCTCGCTGATGGTGAGGGGGGCCGAGGCCATGTCGGCAGGTTCGGGGATTTAAGAGGGGAGGGCAAGAGGGGGATGCGGAAGAGGGGACACGCTGGCCAGGGGGCATGTGGGCAAGGGAAGATGCAGGGATGCGAAAGGGCTAGGGCTTGGGCCAGGGCTGGGGTTAGGGAAGATGCAGAGATGCGATGAGGTGCACTGATAGGGACAGGGGAAGGATTTGTCTGACCCTATTGCTCTTTTTACATCCAGGTAGGGCTGACCGTCCACGGTCGGCCGCGGACCAGCAGGGACGCTGGTCCCTACCGGCGCGGAA
>CAIRWP010000287.1 GCA_903882335.1 uncultured Opitutia bacterium
GGCCGAACGGGTGTTCATTAAGGCGACCCCGAGGCCATCTAACCAAAACCAAAACCAAATACCAACATGCCTAGAGCAACCAATGGCCCGGCCACCAAGGCCCGAAAGAAGCGCGCGATCAAAGCCGCCAAGGGCTACTTCGGAAACAAGTCCCGTCTGTACGTCTACGCCCTCGAGGCCGTTCAGCGTGCGCAGAAGTTCGCTTACCGCGACCGTCGCAAGAACAAGTCGACGTTCCGTCAGCTGTGGATCGTGCGTCTCAACGCCGCCTGCCGTCCCCTCGGCATCTCCTACAGCCGTCTGATTTCCGGCCTCAAGAAGGCCAACATCACGATGGACCGCAAGAACCTGAGCGAACTGGCCATCCATGACGCCCCCGCCTTCGAGGCGATCGTCAAGAAGGCCCAGGCCGCGCTGGCCTAAGACGACTTCCCCGTCCGACCACGAAGCCCCGGCCCTCCGGGGCTTCTTTGTTTTCGGGTGCTTTCGCTTGCCGACTTTCCCCGCCACCCCACAAATCAACCCATGCAGTCGCAGCTTGCCCAACTCGTCGCCACCGCCACCCAGGAGGCCGCCGCCGTCGCCACCCGCGCCGAGCTCGAGGCCTTCAAGGCGCGGGTTGTCGGCCCCAACGGCTCCCTGACCCAGGTGATGAAGGGCATGGCCACCCTCTCGAAGGAGGAACGCCCCGTCGTGGGCAAGCTCATCAACGAGGCGAAGAAGTCCGTCGAGGAGCTCCTGGCCGCCCTCCTCGTGAAGGTCGAGAACGCCGAGATCGCCGCCGCCCTCGGCGCGTCCGTCGACCCGACCCTCCCGAGCCCCGACGCTCCCGCCGGCTCGCTCCACCCGCTCTCCCGCACCCGCGAGCGCATCCTGGCCTCCTTCCGCAAGCTGGGCTTCGTCGTCGCCGACGGTCCTGAGGTCGAGACGGAGTGGCATTGTTTCGACGCGCTCAACACGCCGGCCGACCACCCGGCCCGCGACATGCAGGACACGCTCTACATGCCGAAGGCGTTCCGCTCCGCCGACGCACCCCGCAAGGCCGACGAGGCGATCCTCCTCCGCACACACACGTCCAGCGTGCAGGTCCGCACGATGCTCTCGCGCAAGCCGCCGTTCCGCATCGTTGCCCCGGGTCGTTGCTTCCGCCGCGACGCGGTCGACGCGACGCACTCCGCGAACTTCCACCAGGTCGAAGGGCTATGGATCGACCGTAACGTGACCCTCGCCGATCTCCGCGGCGTGCTCGACTTCTTCGTGAAGGAGACGTTCGGCGCCGACGCCGAGATCCGCCTGCGCCCGTCGTTTTTCCCGTTCACGGAGCCGTCCTTCGAGATGGACCTCCGCTCGCCCAACCTGGGCCGTCTCTCCGACCGCTGGCTGGAGATCATGGGCTGCGGCCTCGTCGACCCGAAGGTCCTCGAGCTCTGCGGTCTTGATCCGCAGGAATGGTCGGGCCTCGCCTTCGGCCTCGGCCTCGAACGCATCGCGATGCTGGTCCATGGCATCGACGACATCCGCCACTTCTACCAAAACGACACGCGCTTCCTGCGCCAGTTCGCCTAAGCCATGAAAGTCTCTTTCCAAGCCCTCTCCCGCCACCTCGACCTCGCCGGCGTCACCGCCGAGCGCGTCGCGGAAGTCCTCCCGATGCTCGGCCTCGAGGTGGAGTCGGTCACGACCTTCGGCCTCGCCCCGCTGCCCCTCGTGGTGGTCGGCGAGATCAAGTCCTTCGA
>CAIRWP010000288.1 GCA_903882335.1 uncultured Opitutia bacterium
AGCCCCAGCCCCAGCCCTCGAAGTAATCGCTCCGCGATTACTTCGTCAAAATCTCCATCGCCGACTTCTTCTGCGGGATGAAGGGTAGCACGTGCTCGGTGTAGGGCACGATGACGTCGAGGAGATAAGGGCCGTCGTGGTCGAGCATCTCGCGCATGGCGGCGCGGAGGTCCTCGCGCTTCATCACCTGGCGGGCCTTGATGCCGAAGCCGTTGGCGATTTTGACGAAGTCAGGGTACAGGCCACCCGGGTTGTCGGGAGAGCCGATGTTCTTGGCGTCGCCGAGGATCGTATGGCCGCGGGTGCCGGCATAGAAACGGTCTTCCCACTGCACCACCATGCCCAGGTGCTGGTTGTTGAGGATTAGGATCTTGGCGTTGATCTTCTCGATCTTCATGCACGCGAGTTCCTGGATGTTCATCAGGAACGAGCCGTCGCCATCGATGTCGATGACTTGGACGTCCGGGTTGGCGACCTTGGCGCCGATGGCGGCCGGGAGGCCGAAGCCCATCGTGCCGGCGCCGAGCGAGCTGATGAAGCGACGGGGCTCGTTGAAGCGGTAATACTGCGGGGCCCACATCTGGTGCTGGCCGACGCCGGTGGCGATGATGGCCTTGCCCTTGGTCTCTTCGAAGAGGACCTCGATGGCTTCCTGCGGGAGGATGTGCTTGGTCTTGCGCTCGTAGCTGAACGGGTACGGGTGCTCCTTCTTCCACGCGTTGATGGTCTCGTACCACTTCTTCAAGTCCGGCTTCTTGAAGCCCTTCTTGGCGAGCGCGACCATGCGGCCGAGCGCGTGTTTGATGTCGGAGTGGATCGGGTAGTGCGCGAACTTGTTCTTCTGGTGTTCGGAGCGGTCGATGTCGATGTGGACGATGGTGGCGTCGGGGGCGAACTTCTCGACGGCGCCGGTGATACGGTCGTCGAAACGCGCGCCCATCGTGATGAGGAGGTCGCTCTTGCAGACGGCCCAGTTGCCGGCGACGGTGCCGTGCATCCCGTACCAGTAAAGGGATTGCGGGTGGTCGCAGGGGAAGGCGCCGAGGCCCATCAGCGTGGACGCGACGGGGATGCCGGTGGCTTCGGCGAAGGCCCGCAACTCCTTGTGGGCGTCGCCGGAAAGGATGCCGCCGCCGATGTAAAGCGCGGGCTGCTTGGCGCCTTCGATGAGGCGGAGTACCTGCTCCAGCTCGCGGTCGGCGCACTTCGGCGGCGTCGGCAGGCCGGGAATTTCGACGTCGTCGGCGTTCTTCGGGAAGACCGGCACCCACTCGTGCTGTTGGATGTCCTTCGGGATATCGATGACCACGGGGCCGGGTCGGCCGGTGGTGGCGATCTTGAAGGCCTTATACATGATGCTCGGCAACTCGTTGTAATCGAGGACGAGGAACGAGTGCTTCACGATCGGCAGCGTCATGCCGTAGAAGTCGGTTTCTTGGAAGGCGGCGCGCCCGATGAATTGCTGGTAGACCTGGCCCGTGATGCAGATCAGCGGGATACTGTCCATGTGGGCGTCGGCGATGGCCGTGACGAGGTTCGTCGCGCCGGGACCGGAGGTGGCCATGCAGACGCCGGGCTTGCCGGTCGAACGCGAGTAGCCGTGGGCCATGAAGGCACCGCCCTGTTCGTGGCGCGGCAGGATGGTGCGGATTTTCTTGGAGCGGATGAGACCATGGTGGAGCTCCATGGAGGCGCCGCCCGGGTAGGCGAAGATCGTGTCGACGCCTAGGTTCTCGAGGCAGCGAACCATGACGTCACAGCCGCGCATCTTGGCCCCGGCGGAGACCGAGGCGGCGCTGGCCTTGGAAGTGAACGTCTGGGCGGCTTTCTTTTTAGGCATGGTCAGGGGGCAGGGCGGGCCTGCAGGGAATGGGTTAGAAAAGGACAGCCACTAACGGGAGCAAGTGTGAATAAGTGGCCAGGGCCAGGGCCAGGGCTGGGGCCAGGGCTGGGGCCAGGGCTAGGGCCAGGGCTGGGGCCAGGGCTAGGGCTAGGGCCAGGGCTTGGGCCGGGGGCATTACTAAAGGGACAGGGGGAGGGTCAGGCGTTTTGTGCGCTGGCTTTAGGTAGGGCGTGACCGTCCCGGTCCGCCGCGGACGAGCAGGGACGCTCGTCCCTACCTGTGACCCTGCTCCTTCATCGTAACCAGCCCCAGCCCTAGCCCAGGCCCTGCCCCCTAACCTTACCCCCCATGCCTAATCACCTTTAAACCACTGACCTCGATGCTCTTATGGATTCCGTCCTGGAGGTATTGATGCGCCGCCGCGACGGCTTCTTTAAGTCCCTTACCAAGAGCCATTTGCGCTGTAATTGCCGCTGAAAGGGTGCACCCGCTGCCGTGGGTGTCGACCCCGGGTGCGCGGCGGGCCTTCAGGACGAAGGTGCGGCCATCCGGCCAGGCGAGGACATCGATCAGCGCGTCCCCCTCCGCGTGCCCTCCCTTAAGAAGGAAGGGTACCCCGTAGGTCTTCGCCAGCTCCACCGCCTCGGCTTCCGCTCCGACCCCACCCAAAGCCTTCCGCCCGAGCAAAATCGAGGCTTCGTCCAGATTCGGCGTCACCAAGGCAGCCTGCGGAATCAGGCGCTTTTTGACCGATTCGACCGCCTCGGGGGCCAGCAGGGTCGCTCCGCTGGTGGCCACCATGACCGGGTCGACCACGGCTGGGATACCCGACTCCTGGATAAAACGAGCGACCGCCTCGACGATCCCCACCTCCAGCAGCATCCCCGTCTTCAAAGCCTTCGGGTGGAAATGCCCGGCCACCTGGCGGCACTGCTCCAGGACGAAATCCGGGGGGACCGGCAGCACCCCCGACACCCCCCGGGGGGTCTGGGCGGTGAGGCAGGTGATCGCCGTCGTCCCGAAGACCCCCTGGGCCGCGAAGGTCAGGAGGTCGGCCTGGATGCCCGCGCCGGCGCCGCTGTCGGAGCCGGCGATGCTGAGGGCGGAGGGCAGGGCGGAGGGCATGCTGGTGTTTATAATAAGAAAAGGGGGGGGCCGACAATCTGCTTGCAGGACCCCTTTGCGGGTCCTGTAAAGTGAAGGTAAATCGACCCTTTGAGCAACGAGGAAACCCAGCCCGGACCGGAGACCGCCGCACAGCGGCGCCAGCTCTCCGCGGACGCCACCCTGGGGCTCGAGCGCCTTGTGGTCGGCCGGGAATGCAACGCCTTCGACCGTCTGCCCCCGGAACGCAAGGCCCGGGCCTTCGCCGAGCTGATCCGGCTCGGCCTGGTCTACGGCAAGGTCCAGCCGGTCGCGGGCAGGTCCTACCCGGATGTCGCCATCCAGCGGGTGAGCCGCCGGGGCGTG
>CAIRWP010000289.1 GCA_903882335.1 uncultured Opitutia bacterium
CCCCTGCTCGTCGGCCTCGACGGCGAGAAGAAGATGTCGAAGTCCCTCGGCAACTACATCGCCTTCAACCACGGCGCGAAGGACATGTTCGGCCGCATCATGTCGGTGCCCGACGCCACCATGTGGGTCTACTACGACCTGCTGCTGCTCACGCCGGCCGAGGAGCTCGCCGCCCTCAAGGGGCTCCATCCGATGGAGGCCAAGAAGCAGCTCGCGACCCGCCTGACGGACAAGTTCCACGGCGCGGGCGCCGGCGCCAAGGAACGCGCCGAGTTCGAAAATGTCTTTTCCAAGGGGGGTGTGCGCACGGACATGCCGGAGTTCGCCTGGGACGCCCTCGCCGGCGGCGCGGCCGAGGTCGGCATCGTCGACCTGCTCGCCGCGACCGGCCTCTTCCCCTCCAAGAAGGAGGTCCGCCGCCTGATCGAAGGCGGCGCGGTCAAGATCGGCGAAGAAAAGGTCTCGGACCCCGCCCACAAGGTCGCCCGCCCTGCCGGTGAGCTCGTGCTCCAGGCGGGTAAGCGCACCTTCGTGAAGATAAAATAGCCTTAAAGCTCAGCCCTCGCGGGCCAAGGGCCGACGCCAGGCATAGCCGCGGGACAGGCTGCCGAGGAGTCGCCGCCATTTCGGTAACGGCCAGGGATGCGGGGTCGGGGCAACCGCCGGGCGGGACAGCAACGCCCGCAGACGTTCCGTCGCCGCGGCCGGATGATGCTCGGCGAACGCATGCGCTTGCCCTCGTTCGGCGACGCGGCGGGCCAGCCCGTCCTCCGCCAGCAACGGCCGCAGCAGCTCAAGGACGGCGCGTTTCGGCTGCCCCGGGACATCCTCGCCGAAGCCCTGCAAGCCCGGCTCGCCGAAATACCCGGGCGAACGGCAGGTGACATCATACGCCAAGGCGACCACCGTCGGGGCGCCCTGCATCGCCGCCTCGACGGCCGCGGTCCCCATGCCGATGAAGGCGGTCGCGCCGGCATAGAGCCCCGGCAGCGCCTCGGGCGCCAGCGTCCCGAGGAAATCGACCGAGCCGGCGACGCCCAGCCGGGCCGCGAGTTCCTCGGTCGCCGGTCGGTCCGGACCGTCGCCGACGACCTTGAGCCGCAGGCCCGGGTGCGCGCGGACCAGTTCGGCGAAGGCCTCCACCAGTCCCCGCACGTAACCTTTCATGATTCCGTCGATGCGCGCCACGGTGAGCAGGTAGGGAGGGCAAGCGGGGACGGCGGTGCGCAAGACGGGGCCGCAAGGGACGATCACGGGCTCAAGCGCGGCCTCGAGCGAAGGGAGCCCGGCGAGACGGGCGGCATCGTCCGCGCAGGCTTGGTTGACGGCGAGGACCCGGCCCTGCGCGGCGAGCGCCCGCAGCACGCCGTTCTCCTTGCGTCCTTGGAGCGCACGCCAGGCGGCGCGTGGATCGGGCAAGAGGTCGCGCCAGGTCGGCCAAGCCCGGGTGAGCACCGTCCCCGGGCGGATGATCAGGAGCGAGTAGTCCGAGCCAGGCAGACGGCGGGCGAGCAGACTGGCGAAATAACTGTCCGGCAGCCCCGTGACCTCGATGTGCGAAGGCGCCGGCCCGAGCAGGGCCGCCAGGTCATCGGCCACCGCGGCGGCGATGCCCGGGGTGAAGGCCGGGCGATTGAAGATCGCGGCGTCGACATGCAGCAAGCGGGCGACGCGGCGGTAGGCCTCGTCCATGGGGCCGGGGGACGTGATGATCACCGGACGCAAGCCCAGCCGGACGGCGGCTTCGGCCCGCCGCAGGCAAAGGTATTCGCCACCGCCGACATGGTTGCCGCTGTAGATGAAGATGGGACGGCGGAGCGACATACGACGGCGGCAGGCCTTCATGTCCTAAGCGCGTCCCGCGGGCTGGCAAGCGCACCTTCGTGAAGATCAAGTAAGCCGCGGTCGGCTCAGCGATCCCGCTCGGCGCGGGCCTTGATGATCCGCAGGATGTAATCCTGCAGGTCGGCCATCACCCACTCGGTCCACCAGGCGGCGTAGGCGTTGAA
>CAIRWP010000290.1 GCA_903882335.1 uncultured Opitutia bacterium
GGAGATGATGACCTTCTTGGCGCCGGCTTCGATGTGACCCTTGGCCTTGGCGGCTTCGGTGAAGAGGCCGGTGGACTCGATGACGACTTGGACGCCGAGCTTACCCCAGGGGAGTTCGGCCGGGGTCTTGGCGGAAACCACGAGGATTTCCTTGCCGTTCACGACGAGGACGTCGTCTTCCAACTTGTCCGGGGAGGACTTCTTGGAGGAGACGGTGCCGTGGAAGCGACCCTGGGTGGAGTCATACTTCAGGAGGTAGGCGAGGTTGTCCGCCGGGACGATGTCGCCCACGGCCACGACGTCGAAGGTCGAGCCGAGGTGGCCCTGTTCGACGAGGGCGCGGAAGACGAGACGGCCGATGCGGCCGAATCCGTTGATAGCTACTTTGGTGGCCATGGTATGGTGTGTGAGAAAGGTCTTTTTTCCGGGTCGGGAAAGGGATGAAAAAGGGAGTCCGCCCCCCCATTGGCAAGCGGAGAATGCTTCCTAGCCCCCGATGGACCAGACGCCGCAGCCCAGCGGGGGTAGTTCCAGGCGATCGCCGACCAAGGTCGGCAAGGGGCCGGGGGCGTGCGGGCAGGACGGAAACGGGGAAAGGACCACCGGGTGCCAAGGACCCGGGGACGGGAGCGCCAGGGTGACCGCCGCGTCGTGCGGGTTGCAGGCGAGCAGGACGCGCGTAGGGCCCATCGCGCCGTCCGCATTGAGGACGGCCGCGAACGCCTCCCCCCGGGGCGCGAAGGCCGCCCGCATCCAACCGGCCGAGACCGGGGTCCGCGGGCGCAGGATCGCGCCGCCCGCGGAGAGCCGGAAGCCGATCAGCCGGGCGACGAACTCATGCTCGCCCCGGAAGCGCTCAAGCCGGGCCGGGTCGAGCCGGTTGAGTTCGCCGTGGCGCCAGGTATTCCCCACCCCGCGCTTGGTCGCGAGGAAGTCCTGGCCGGCGGCGAGCATCGGGATACCCGCCGAGCACAGCAGGACGGCGTGCATGAGACGCGTGCGCAGCACATCGGCCGGAGCCGGCGCGAGCGCGTCGTTGGCCGGGCGTTCCGTGATGCGGTCGAGCCACGCCATGTCGTCGTGCGACTGCGCGTAACGCAGGCGGGCGGAGGGACGCGCGCCGCAAGCGGCGACATGATGGAGCAGGTCCGCCGCGCGGGCGTGCCCGCGGACGAAGGAAGGTAGGAATTCGCGGAACGCGTCGTCCCAGCTCGTCCAGGTGCTGTCATCGAGGTCGCGGGCCACGTGGCCGCGGAAACTCCACGGCTCCGCGATGAGGATCTTGCCGGGCGAACGCGCGCGAAAATCCGCCTCGATCTCGCGCAGCAAGGGCGTGCCGAGCAGCTCGGCGAGGTCGAGGCGGACGCCGTCGACCCCGAGCACCTCGGTCCAATGCGCCAGGGATTCGAGCACGAGGCGCTGGAACAGCGGCGCCTCGGCGCGCACGTCGTTACCGCACCCGCTCCAGTTGGACAGGCGGCCCTGCGGGTCGGTGCGGAAATAATAGTCGCGGTCGATCGCCATCAACCCGTTCGGCGAGCCGAAATGGTTCAGGACGACATCGAGAATCACCGCGAAACCGGCTTCGTGGCAGGCGCGCACCAGGTCGCGGAACTCGGCCAGCGCGACGGCTCCCGGCGCGGAGGCATAACTGTTCGCCACACCGAAGGCGGTGACCGGCATGTAGCCCCAGTGGTAGTCCTCGGGGGCGTGGTGCTCATACTCCGCGCAGGGCAGGAGCTCGAGCGCGTTGACGCCCAGGCTCCGCAGGTAATGGCCCTGCCCGCGAATCCAGGCGGCCAGTTCGCGGTAACCGCCGCGCACGGGATCCGCGGCGGACAGCCCCAGCAGGTCGCGCAGGTGGCCCTCGACGATCACTAGGTCCTCGACCGCCGGCGGTGTAAAACCATCGGCCAACGGACGCAGGTCCTCAGGGCCGAGCACGATGCCCGCGGGCGGGGAGTCCTCCGTCTGCGCGCGCGCCCACGGATCCACGAGCGGGCGCTCGGTGAACCGGCCCTCGCCGGCGTCGTCGGTGCCGCGGATCGACAAGGTGTAATAGGCCCCGGTCAGGACTTCCGGCACCTCGCCGACCCAGGCGCCCTGCCCCGCCGGCTTGAGGGCGACCAGGTGGTAAAGCCCGGCCTCCGGCCGACGCCAGCTCACCTCGACCGCGCGGGCGCGGGGGGCGAACACGCGGAAGACGGTGGAGTGCGCACCGACGGTCGCGCCGAAGGGACCGACCGGCTCCAGCACATCGAGCGGGTCCGAGGCGAGGATGTCGCACAGTTCCAGTTCGTCGGGCTTGGCGTAAATCAGGCGCACCGGCGCCGCGGCGGGGTCCACGTCCACGGCGAGGAAGCGGAAGAAATGCCGCCCGGTACGCGTCGGCGCGAGCGCCAGGTTGCGATGACCATGATCGTCGCGGCGGACGTTGTCCGCGTCATGCGGCGGCTCAAGCCAGCGGCCGTCGGCGCGGATGAACTTGAACGGCACCTCGGCGCCGTCGGGGGAGACGTCGGCGAGCGGGACCGCGAGCTCGAAACCTTCCGCGCCCTGGGCGCAGACGGCGGAAAGGCGCCAGCGCTCCGGCCGTTCAGTCCCCCAGCCGTTGAAGGGCCCCGCGACGAGGACACCCTCGCCGACCCCGTCCGGGACCAGGCTCTTCCAGCAGAAGAAGTGCGCCTGACCCGCCTCGATCCAATACCCTGAACGCAGCGCCCAGAGCCGCGGGTCCGCCCGTTCCAAGGAAACCAGTCGCGCGGGCGGATTCAGGGCCAGGGGCGGATGACCGGCGTCCGTCCAGTCGGCCGACAAGGAGACCAGGCCCGAGGCCTTGGTCTCCCAGCGCGCGCCGGACAGTTGTCGCATCATGCCCCGATGAGGAAGCGGGAAAAAGATTTGGCGAGCAAAAGCGGGCTGGATTCGGACTCCGCGCTCGCCCACGATGCGGCGTGGATATCAGCGTACTGACCAGCGACTGGACGGGGCATCGCCTGCTCGACACGGGCGACGGCTTCAAGCTCGAGGAGATCGGCGGCGTGCGCATGATCCGCAGCGAGCCCAAGGCCTGGTGGTCCAAGTCCCTGCCGGCCGCCGAGTGGCAGAAGGCCGTGGCCGAGCACAAGGAAGGCGGCCGCGAAGGCCATTGGGAGCTCCGCGGCAACTGTCCCAAGGAATGGGAGACCCAGCTGGGCAAGCTACGCTTCCAGCTGCGGTTCATGGACAATTCCAAGCAGTTCGGGGTCTTCGCCGAGCAGTCACCCCACTGGAAGTGGCTCTCCCAGCAGCAACCCGCCGCCGCCAACCGCCCCCGCATCCTCAACCTCTTCGGCTACACCGGCGCCGCCTCGCTCGTCGCCGCGCAGGCCGGCTGGCACGTCACGCACGTCGACGCCTCCAAGCCCGCCGTGGCCTGGGGCCGCCGCAACCAGGAGCTCTCCGGGATGGCCCAGGAGCCGATCCGCTGGATCATCGAGGACGCCATGACCTTCGTGAAGCGCGAGGTGAAGCGCGGCAACCAGTACGAGGCGATCATGCTGGATCCGCCCGCCTTCGGTCGCGGCCCCAACGGCGAATTCTGGAAAGTGGAGCGCGACCTCGCGCCGTTGCTGCGCGCCTGCCGCGACCTGCTCTCGCCCGAGGCGCGCTTCATACTCCTGACGGTCTACACGATCGACGCCTCCTCCATCCTCTGCCACAACCTCCTCGAGGAGGTCACCCGCGGGCTGGGCGGACGGATCGATATCGGTGAGCTGACCCTGCAGCAGGAAGGCAACGGCCGCCTGCTCCCGCTGTCGCTCTGGGGGCGCTGGCAGGCCAAGGCGAAGGGCTGAACCACGGAAGCAGGCCTAATGGAAGGCGCCGGGATGGGTTAAAAGGTTTCCCCTCCGCGGGTTTCCCTGTCTAATCCGGCTCCGTGAGCCTCGTACCCGACCAAGCCACCTTCCGCCAGCTGGCCCAGACGTCCGACCTGATCCCGGTCTGCCTCGACCTCATGGCGGACCTCGAGACGCCGGTTTCCGTCTATGCCCGCCTGCGCACCCTGGGCGAAGCCTTCCTGTTCGAGTCGGTCACCGGCGGCGAGCACATCGGTCGCTACAGTTTCTGCGGAACCTCCCCCGCGCTGACCATCACCTCCTGGGAGGACCGTACCGAGATCGTCCGCCGCGGTGGCGGCAAGGAAACCGTGCCCACCCCGGCCGACCCGCTGACCCTCGTGAAGCACGAAGTCGCTGGCCTGCGCGTGGCCAAAGTACCCGGCCTGCCCCCGTTCGTCGGCGGGATGGTCGGCATGGTCGGCTACGAGTACGTCCACCGCGTCGAGCCCACCGTGCCGCGGGCGGCGAAGGACCCCGCCGGCGCCCCGCTCACCCACTTCATGCTGGTCGATCGCGTGGTCGCCTTCGACAACGCCCGCCAGACGTTGCGGTTGATCGTGAACGCCCGCGTCTCCTCCCCGGCCCAGGCCGACGAGGCCTACGCGGCCGCCCGCCGCGAACTGGAGGCCCTCCGGGCCGTCGTCACGGGACCGCGCGCCGCCGTGGCCGCCGAATTGCCCGCCGCCGCCGAGCTCGCCCAAGGTCAGGCCAATATCACCCAGGCCGCCTTCGAGGCGAACATCCGCCGCACGCAGGAATACATCCGCGCCGGCGACTGCGTGCAGGTCGTGCTGTCGCGTCGCACCGACGTCCCCTTCCAGGGCGATCCGCTCGACCTCTACCGCGTGCTCCGGCACGTGAACCCGTCGCCTTACATGTTCGTCATCGAGACGGGCCGAGGGTTCGACGTCGTGGGCGCGTCCCCCGAGGTGAACGTGCGCCTGACCGAGCGTCGCTGCGAGATCCGCCCCATCGCCGGCACCCGCCCCCGCGGCGCCGACGAGGCCGCCGACCGCCGCCTGGAGGCGGAGCTCCTCGCCGACCCCAAGGAGCGCTCCGAGCACCTCATGCTCGTCGACCTCGCCCGTAACGACCTCGGCCGGGTCTGCGTGCCGGGCACGGTCACCGTCCCAGATTACGCGATCATCGAACGCTATTCGCACGTGATGCACATCGTCTCGCAGGTCGAAGGCACGCTCGCGGCCGACAAGGACGCGTTCGACCTCTTCCGCGCGACCTTCCCCGCCGGCACGCTGAGCGGCGCCCCGAAGGTCCGCGCGATGCAGGTGATCGCCGAACTGGAGGGCGAGCGCCGCGGCATCTACGGCGGCGCGGTCGGCTACTTCGGTTTCGATGGCGGTCACGATTCCTGCATCGTCATCCGCACCGCCGCCCTGCGCGCGGGCGTGGCGAGCATCCAGGCCGGCGCCGGCATCGTCGCCGACTCCGTGCCGACCTCGGAATACGAGGAGACGGTCAACAAATCCAAGGGCGTGCTGCGCGCGCTCGGCCTGGCCGCCGGCCTACGCTCCTAAGCTCGTGCCCAAGCCCAAGCCCCAGAAGAACGCCAAGCCGAAGGCGTCGCCTGTGGCCAAGCCGTCGAAGGAGCCGAAGAAGTCGCCGACTCCGCCGGCGCTCAAGAAACTCCCCGTCCCTGCTCCCGCACCCGTTCCGAGTCCTGTCCCTGCGCCCGCTCCCGACCTCGACCCGACCGAGCCCGGGCTGCCGTGGGAACAGCTTTCCAGCGACGAGCGCTCCCCGTTGCGGACCTACCTCGACCAGATCGGTAAGACGCCGTTGCTGACGCTCGAGCAGGAGACCGCCCTCGCCCGCCGCGTGCTCAAGGGCGATGAGGCCGCCCGGCAGCACATGATCCAGGCGAACCTGCGCCTCGTCGTGCGTATCGCCAAGGACTACGATGACTTCGGCCTCCCGCTGATGGACCTGATCAGCGAGGGCAACTTTGGTCTGATCAAGGCGATCGAGCGGTTCGACCCGGACAAGGGCGGCAAGCTCAGCACCTACGCCGCCTGGTGGATCAAGCAGGCCATCAAGCGGGCCCTCGCTTCCAACGGGAAGACCATCCGCCTGCCCGTACACATGGTCGACCGCATCGGCCAGATGCGTCGCACGACGCATCGCCTCGCGGCGGAGCTCGGGCGCGAACCGCACAACGACGAGATCGCCCAGGCGATGGACATCCCCATCGCTAAGGTGGTCCACATGAAGTCGGTGGCCAACCGCGCCGCCTCGCTCGACCAGCCGGTGGGCGAGGAGGGCGACGCCACCCTTGGCGACCTGGTCAAGGACGAGTCCGAGCGTACGCCCTTCGAATCGCTCCGGACGAAGTCGGACCTCTCCGAAATCGCCGAGCTGCTCGCCCAGCTCGACCAGCGCGAGGCCGACATCATGGTGCTGCGCTTCGGCCTCAACGGGGAGAGTCCGCTCACTCTCGAGGAGGTCGGCGTCCATTTCAAGCTGACCCGCGAACGGGTCCGCCAGCTACAGCAGTCGGCCTTGATGAAGCTTCGCCGCGTCATGACCGAGCGACAGCGTCTCCTGACACCGGACGACGTCCGCCGGAACCAGCTGGCCGATGCCCGGGCGGAGGTCCTGCGGGAATTCTTCCGTTCGAAGGGTATGCAGGTCCCGGAACGGCCGGACCGCAGCGGGCTCTGACCCTGCCCATTTTTGGCGAGGCCTGCCTAAGTTAGGTCGAGCCGCGGGGGTTTTTCGGTCATCCGAGCGACGATGCCGCGATGGCAGGGTCCGTGCTTACTTCTGGGCATGAAGCTGACCGACTACCGCGGGGCCAACCTGTTCGACGAACTCGTCGACGCCCAAGGCGCCATCCGCCCCTACTACCGCGGCGTGGCGGACAAGCTCGCCGGGCTCGGGCCCGAGGAATTGGGCCATAAGCTCCGCAGCCTCGAGCTGCTCTTCCTCAAGCAGGGTATCACCTTCACGGTCTACGGCGACGAGCAGGGCACCGAGCGCGTCTTCCCCTTCGACCCGTTCCCGCGCGTGATCCCGCATCACGAGTGGGAGACGATTGAGGCCGGCTTGGTCCAGCGGATCACCGCGCTCAACCTCTTCCTGTACGACGTCTACCACGAGCAACGTATCATCAAGGACGGGATCGTCCCGCCCGAGGTCGTCTTCGGGGCCTCCCACTACCGGCCGGAGTTCGTCGGCGTCTCCGTCCCCAAGGACGCCTACATCCATGTCTGCGGGACGGACCTGATCCGCGACCGCGATGGCCGCTACCTGGTGCTCGAGGATAATGGCCGGTGCCCGTCCGGAGTGTCCTACGTGCTCGAGAACCGGGCCGCGATGAAGCGCGTGTTTCCGCATCTGTTCGGCGCCAGCGGCGTGCGCCCGGTCGACACCTACCCGTCCGACCTGCTGGCCACGCTCCGCCACGTGGCCCCGCGCGAGAACCCCAACCCGAACGTGGTCCTCCTCACCCCCGGGGTGCACAACAGCGCCTATTTCGAGCATTCGTTCCTGGCCCGCCAGATGAGCATCGAGATCGTGGAGGGGCGCGACCTCATCGCCCTGGACGGCTTCGTCTACATGCGCACGACCCGCGGGCTGCGCCAGGTCGACGTGATCTACCGGCGAATCGATGATGATTTCCTCGACCCGCAGGTCTTCCGCAAGGACTCCTGCCTGGGCGTCCCGGGCCTGGTCGACGCGGTCCGCCGCGGGAACGTGGCCCTCGCGAACGCGATCGGGACCGGGGTGGCGGACGACAAGGTGACCTACGCCTACGTGCCGGAGATGATCAGGTATTACCTTTGCCAGGAGCCCATCCTCGACCAGGTGCCGACCTACCTCGCCTGGCGACCCGACGACTTCAAATACATCCTCGCGAACCTGCCGAAGCTGGTCGTGAAGGCGGCCAACGAGAGCGGCGGTTACGGTATGCTGATCGGGCCCACCGCCACCGCGGCCGAGATCGAGGAGTTCCGCCGCCGGGTCACCGCCACGCCGCGCAACTACATCGCGCAGCCGGTGGTGAACTTCTCGCAGCACCCCACCCTCGTGGACGGCGGCTTGGAGGGCCGCCATGTCGACCTCCGACCCTTCGTGCTCTGGGGCGACACCGTCAAGGTGCTGCCCGGCGGGCTCACCCGCGTCGCCCTCAAGCGCGGCTCCCTCGTCGTGAACTCCTCCCAGGGCGGCGGGAGCAAGGACACCTGGGTCCTCGCCGCATGAGCCCGATGATGCTGTCGCGGGTGGCCGACCACCTGTACTGGATGTCCCGCCAGATGGAGCGGGCCGAGAACCTCGCGCGCCTCGTCCGCGTGAGCGAGGAGATGCTGCTCGACGACGAGTCGCTGGGGCGGGGCTCGGCCCAGGAGTACTGGACGCCGGTGCTGGCGGCGACGGCCATGGAGGGCGCCTTCCGCGGGCTCTACCCGGAGCCCCGGCAGGGGGATGCGGCCCGCTTCCTGACGCTGGACCTGCGCAACCCGGACTCCATCCTCTCCTGCATCAAGCAGGCCCGCGAGAACGCCCGCTCGGTGCGCGACAAGATCTCGGACGAGATGTGGACCGAGCTCAACGCCCTCCACATGCTGGTGACCTCCCCCGAAGGGGCGCAGCTGCTGGCCCGCTCGCCGCACAGTTTCTACGAGAAGATCATCGCCTCCTCGATGCTCTTCGACGGCATCACCGAGGCGACGCTGACCCGCGACGAGGGCTGGAACTTCCTGCAGCTGGGGCGGCTGCTCGAGCGGGCCGACATGACCAGCCGCTTCCTGGACATCCGCTCCCAGACCCTGGCGGGCGATTCGGCCCTGGAATCCCTCCAGTGGGGCGCCGTGCTGCGCGCCTGCAGCGCCCACGCGAGCTACCGCCGCCTCCACGGGGGCGAGATCAGCGTCGAGCGGGTGGTTGACCTGCTGCTGTTCTCCAACGAGTTCCCGCGCTCGGTCCGCCACTGCCTACGCCGGGCCGACGAGGTGCTGCACGACATCTCCGGGACCCCGACGGGCCGGTATTCCAACCCGTGCGAGAAGATCACCGGAGCCTTGTTGGCGCGCCTGAGCTTCGCGGGCCCCGGGGAGGTCATGGCCCGCGGGCTCCATGCCTACATCGACGAGCTGCAGACGCAGCTCAACGGCGCGGGGCAGGCGGTCTTCGAGACCTACGTGCTCCTGCCGGGCGAGGTGAACCGGCACTTCCCCCGTAACGGCCGGACGGACGCCCTTTCCGACTGGCACCGCGAACAACAGCAACAGCAGCAGCAACAGTGACGGCCGCCCGATGAAGCTCCGCATCCTGCACCGGACCGAATACCGCTACGCGCTGCCGGTCCGGAACAACGTGAACGAGCTGCGGGTGACCCCCCTCAACAACCCGCGCCAGAAGCTCGGCCTGCATCTGGTCCGGGTCCTGCCGGCCGTCCGGATGCACCGTTACCCCGACCTCTACCGCAACCCGGTGCACCGGTTCGAGATCGAGGAGCCGCACAAGGACCTGGTGATCGATGTCTCCAGCATCGTCGAAACCCTCCCGACCCCCGTGGCGGGGGTGCCGACCGACGTCCCCTTGGCGGCCCTGAAGGACCCCGAAATCGTCGAGAGCTTCCAGCCCTACCTGCAGTCGGACGGCCCGGTCCAGATCACCCCGGAGATCTGGCGGGCAGCCGTGGACGTCGAACAGGAGCGTCAGGACGTCTTCTCGACGGTCCTCGGACTGATGGATTACGTCCACGCGACCAGCAAGTACGTGCCCGGGGCGACGCATATCGGGACGACGACACCCGAGTTCTTCGCCGACCGCCGGGGGGTCTGCCAGGACTATGCCCACCTGCTACTGGCCCTGGCCCGCGCGATCGCCCTGCCCGCCCGCTATGTCTGCGGCTACGTCTACGATGCCAAGCGCGGGGATGTGATCGGCAGCCACGCGTCGCACGCCTGGTGCGAGCTCTGGGTCCCGGGCTACGGGTGGCTGGGGGTCGACCCGACCAATAAGCGGGTGGTCCACGAGGCCTACGTGGCCTCGGCCGTGGGCCGGGATTACCGTGACGCCACCCCGGTCAGCGGGACCTACTGGGGCTCCGGTGACCGCGAAATGCGGGTGACGGTCCACGTGGAGTCCAAATAACGGCCTACTCGGGCAACAAAAAGGGCCCCGTTGCCGGGGCCCTTAGGGCTAACCTCTAATCCGAAGATTAGAAGTTGTAGCGAAC
>CAIRWP010000291.1 GCA_903882335.1 uncultured Opitutia bacterium
AGCTTCTCGTGGTCGAGGCCGAGGAGGTGCAGGACGGTCGCGTAGAAGTCGTAGCAGGTGGCGACGTCGGTGACGCTGCGGCGGCCGAAGTCATCGGTCGCGCCGTAGGAGACGCCGCCTTTCACGCCGGCGCCCATCATCCAGGCCGTGTAGGCATCCGGGTTGTGGTCTCGGCCGGTCGTACCGATCTGGTGGGTCGGCATGCGGCCGAATTCGGTGCACCAGATAATCAACACGTCGTCGAGCATGCCCCGCTGCTTCAGGTCGGCGAGCAGGGCTGCGGTGGGCTGGTCGAAGACCGGACAGTGGCGGTCGTAGTCGGCCTTGAGCGTGCGGTGGGCGTCCCAGTTGAGCAGCCCGTCGACCCCGCTGGCGCGGGAGGCGCAGTAGAGGCTCACGTAGCGGACGCCCTGTTCGAGGAAGCGACGGGTCAGCAGGCAGTTCTTGGCGTAGGCCGCCTTGAGCGGGTTGGCGTCCTTCGTACCATAGAGCGCGTGGACGTGTTCCGGTTCGCGGGAGAGATCGCTGACCTCCGGTGCGGCCAGCTGCATCTTCGCGGCGAGTTCGTAGGCGGCGATACGGGCGCGCAGCTCGTCGTTGCCGGCGTGGGCTTCGGCGTGCTCGAGGTTCGTGGCACGGAGGAATTCGCGGGTGGCTTCGTCTTCGGCGGAGGAAATGCCGGCTGGGCGGTCGAGGTTACGCAGCGCCTGTTGGGCAGCCATGCTGACGCCTTGGTGGCGGGCGGGCAGGAAGCCGTTGCCCCAGTTGGCCTTGCCGTTCGGAGGTTCTCCGCGGACATCCTGGACGGACACGTAGGTCGGCAGGTTCTGGTTGAGCGAACCGAGGGCGTGGCTGATCCAGGCGCCGCCGCTCGGGTAGCCTTCGCGGGTGAAGCAGGTGTTCATCGCGACGCAGCCCGGACCGTGGGTGTTGCTGCGCGACGTCATCGAATGGATGAACGCGATGTCGTCCACATGCTGCGCCATGTGCGGCAAGTTGGAGCTGATCATCTTACCGCTCTTGCCGGCCGGCTTGAAGGCCCAGGGGGACTTCATCAGGTTGCCATTCTTGCCTTGGAAGGTCACCTCGACCGGCCCGGGCAGGGGAGTGCCATCGTATTTGTCGAGGAGCGGCTTATGGTCCCAGAGGTCGATGTGCGAAGCCGCGCCCGGGCAGAAGATCTGGAGGACCTGCTTGGCCTTCGGGGCGAAGTGGGCGCCCGGAGGCACCGCTGCACCGAGGTCGCTCATGAGCAGACGCGACAAAGCCAGCCCCGTCATGCCAGTGGTCATCTGGCCGAGGAAGCGGCGGCGGGTCAGCTCGAGGGGGTCGCTCATGGGGTAGGATTATTCTACCCCTCTTTCGACAGACTACTACGCCCGATGTTTCACCAGGCGGCACTATCGTCTCACCCCGGCCGGCTACTTCGCCAGTACTTCGACCTGGTTGATCTTTCCTTTGAGGTAGGGGCGGAGTCCGGCCTGGGTCAGGCGTTTGCCCGCCTCGGCATCGCCTCTCAGGTGG
>CAIRWP010000292.1 GCA_903882335.1 uncultured Opitutia bacterium
AGCCAGGCGTTGGCGAAGGCGCCGGTGTGCAGCTCGACGACGGGCGCGCCGACGGCGTGGGCGGCGTCGATCTGCGCGGCCTCGGGGCCGATGAACAGGGAGACCTCGATGCCGACGTCGCGCAGCGCGGCCACCGTGGCCGCGACGCGTTCGCGCTGGCCGGCGACCTCCAGCCCGCCCTCGGTCGTGACCTCCTCACGGGATTCGGGGACCAGGCAGACGGCGGCCGGTCGGAGCCGCCGGGCGAAGTCGGTCATCCACGGGGTGCAGGCCATCTCGAGGTTGAGCCGCACGCCCGGGAGCCCGGCGATCGCGAGGACGTCGTCCTCCTGGATATGGCGGCGGTCCTCGCGCAGGTGCACGGTGATGCCGTCCGCGCCGCCGGCCAGGGCCTCGCGGGTGAAGGCGAGCGGGCTCGGTTCCGCGTGCGGGCCGGCGTGGGCGCCGCGGTAGCGGGCCTGACGGAGGGTCGCGGCGTGGTCGATGTTGACGCCCAGGAGGATCGGTCGGCTCATTGCTTCTTCAGCTTCTCGAGCTCCTTCTGGATCTTCTCCTTGTCGTGCACCAGCTTGCGGCCCAGCTCGGGCTCGTCGCACTTGCCGAAGTAGGGCAGCATCACGTCGATGAGGCCGAGCACCGTCTTCATGCGGAAGACGTCGTTGCCGGTGTCCTCCATCTCGCGGACGTAGATGCGGCGCATCTCCTCGAGGAAGAAGCGTTCGAGCTTCTTATTGCCCTTCACGGCGGCGTAGAAGTTGTCGAGCAGCCCGCGGAAGGTCGGCAGGTGCTCCCGGTTGTCCTGCAGGGCGTGGCGCAGGTAGAAGAAGAGGTTCTCCTGGCCCTTCGGCGTCGTATCTTTGACCAGCTGGCGGGCGGTGCGCTCGGCCGCGACGACGATGAGGTCGTAGCGGGTCTTGTCCATCGTGTCGCCGCGCAGGCGCTTCTTCTCGCGCATGAAGACCTCGTAGGACTGGCGGCACTCCTTAAAGATCTGCTCGGGCGTCATCTTCGGATCGGTCCAGACGTGCTTCTCCGCGTAGCCGTCGGCAATCGCGAGCATGTCGGGCCAGCGCTTATCCTCGTCGGACACGTTGAACGCCACGCGCATGTCGCGCAGGAAGCCGCGCCAGCGCTCGTGGTCGGCCTTGGTCCCGAGGTCCTCGAGGCAGGCGGCGGCCTCCTTCCAGGTGTCGATGGACAGCTCGGCGGCGTGGGTGGCGAAGCGCAGGCAGGCGTAGCGGCCCTCCTGGTCGGTATTGGCGGCGTAGACGCGGGCCGCGAGGCGCAGGCGGAAGGCCTTCTCGTAATGCGACTTCATCCGGCGCTTGGGGTCGCCGGTGAGCTGGACCTCGAACTCCCCGATGCCGCGGCCCGTCTGCGGGTCGCGGGTGTGGCCGTTCGCGTAGCCGTCGGCGTAGCGGCCCGTGCCCGGCAGGTTGCGGGGTTCGTTGAAGGGGCGGAAGCCGTTGCCCATGTTCCACTGGTGGTTCGGCATCAGGTAGGCGAACCAGGCATGGCCGCCGCGGTTGCCGTCACCGCCGACGGAGGCGGCGGGGATGCCGTAGGCGCGCGCCGCGGTGGTGCCGAAGTGGGACTGGTCCATGCAGATGCCGCCGACCTCGAGGATCTCCTCGAGCGTGCCGCGGGTGAAGCTCTCCGCCAGCGGCTTGTAGGCCTTCTTGCCCGGCGGGGCCTTCGGGGGCTTGGCGCCCGTGACGAAGTCCATGCGGTAGTTGATCATCGGGTAGGCCTCGCTCCAATCCTTCTGCTGGTCGCCGTTGGCCAGCTTGAGCTTCCGGAGGTCGTTCTCCTTGAGGGCCCATTCCATCTCCTCGTTCGTCGCCTCGGCGCTGACCACCCAGATGAGCTCGTAGGGTTCGAGCTTCTTGAGGTCCGTCTCCAGCCGTTGGCGCTGGGCGTTGTCGCGGAAGTAGCGGTAGCGCTCCAGCGCGTCGACCGAGAAGCGCTCATGCTTGGGGTCGCGGGCGCGGGCGAAGGAGAACTTCTGGTCGAAGACGAGGGCGGTCGCCACCTGCAGGTTGACGTACTTGTCCTTGAGCTCCTTGGCGTCGTCGTTGGCCAGGCGCGCCCAGACGCGGAGGGCGTTGCCGAGGTTGTCCCCGGGTTTGACGTTGGCGAGGAACAGCTCCATCCGTTCGGCGTCGCCCAGCAACTCGATGAGGAAAGGCTGGACCTGCTCGTCGGTCATGAACTGACGGAGCGCGGCCGGAGTCACCTGGCGCACGAAATCCGCCTGCGTCAGGCCGACCGCGAAGTAGTTGCTTTCCCAGAGGTCATCAAAGCGGCGGGCCCCGTCGGTCGCCGAGGTGGCGGTGAGCGCGGGGTACAGGCCGTAGCGGAGCCGGTCGTAATGGCTCTCCCATTTACCGTCGTAGACGCGCGCCTTGGTATCGGCCAGCAGGGTCGCGCGGCACTGCGG
>CAIRWP010000293.1 GCA_903882335.1 uncultured Opitutia bacterium
CGTCACTTATTATTGGTACCGCTTCGCCGATCAGCCCGCCATCCTCAACGCCGACCTGACGTCCGCCGAGCGCGAAGCCCTGCAGGTCAAGGTCGAGAAGCTGCATCGCAGCTGGACCAAGGATCGCGACTACCTCGCGCCGCCCACCATCGGCAAGCTCGCCGCGCTCGATCCCGCGCAGGTCCTCACGCCGCCGAAGGGGCTCGAAATCGGTTACGTGCCCATCGCTACGCGGCAGGAACTCGCCCCGGCGAAGAAGTAGGCCGGCTCAGCGACGGTCGATATCCTTGGCCTCGATCGGCTCGACGTGTGCGAGGTGATCGGGGTTCTTCTTACCCGTGAGTACCTTGACGAGGCACCACACGAACAGCGTGGTCACCGCGCCCACCGAGAGGAGCATGAAGAGAAGTCCGGCGAGTGTCATGGTCGTAAGGTCGGAGGATTAGCGGGCGCCCCAGCGTTGGCCGGCGCGGCGGATCATCAGCGCCGTGAAGCCGGCGAAGACGAGGAGGCCGAAGGCCGTCAGGCGAGCGACGCCGTTCGCCAGGTGACCCGGCCCGCCGACGAGGTCGAGGATCGGCTCGGTCGGGGTGAAGACGGGTGCGCCGAAGGAGAGGTTCCAGCCGGCGACGTTCTTGAGGACGAACAGGCCGAAGACAATCGTCAGGAAGGCCGGTGAGAGCCAGCGGATGACGAACTTGAAGACCTTGGGGATACGGAGGTCCGCTCCGTGGTGTGCCTCCGTCCAGCCGCGTTCGGTCCCGAAGGAGAGGTTGAATACGTAGATGAGGATCGTGCCCTGCAGGAAGATGCCGATGTCGCCGATCCAGAAGTCGACGGTCTTGAGCGCCTTGAGGTCGGCGCTGAACCACATCACGAGCGTGCAACCGACGGCGGTGATGAGGCCGAGTAGCGCGACGGAGCCGCGGCGGTCCAGCCCGAGGCCTTCCTCGAGGAAGGCGATGCCGGGCTGCAGCATCGAGAGCGAGGAGGTGATGGCCGCGATGAAGAGCAGGGTGAAGAAGAGCCCGCCGAAGAGGTGACCATAGGGCATGCCGGCGAAGACCTGCGGGAGTACGTTGAACCCGAGGGCGAAGGTGCCGCCGGCGACGGCCGAGGCGCCGAGGAAGGCGAAGGCCGCGGGGACGGTGATCAGGCCACCCAGGCCGACCTCGCAGAACTCATTGGCGGCGGTGGCGGTCAGGCCGCTGAGCACCACGTCATCCTTCTTCTTCAGGTAGCTGGCGTAGGTGATGATGACGCCGAAGCCGACGGAGAGGGTGAAGAAGATTTGGGACGCGGCCTTGAGCCAGACCGCGGGATTCGAGAGGCCCTTGGCGATGTCGCGGGGATCCCACATGTAGCCCAAGCCGTTCCAGACGCTGAGTTCCGGCTTCGTCGGGTCCGGCGTGCCGAGGGTCATGACGCGTACGAGGAGGGCCAGCGCGATGATGATGAGGAGCGGCATGCCCCAGTTGCAGATGAACTCGATGCCCTTGGAGAGGCCGCGGTAGATGATGACGAAGTTCAGGATGAACACGCCGACGAAGAAGAGGAACGGGCCGGTGAAGCCAAGGATCGCACCATCCGCGGTTTGGCCGGTGAAGGTGCCGAAGAAGCCCGCGTAGGCGGCGGGGTCCTTGCCGAGGTCGAGGCCGCCGGTGAAGCTGTGCCAGGCGTAGCCCAGACACCAGGACTCGATGACGACGTAATAGAAGTAGACGCCGACGGGGATGATGAAGCCGAGGAGGCCGACGTATTTGCCCCACGGCTTGCGGATGATGGCGTGGAAGATGCCGGGCGAGGAGTTGTAGCCTTGCGTGCCGCCGAACCGGCCGAGTGTCCATTCCACCCAGCAGATCGGCAGGCCGACGACCAGGAGGGAGATGAAGTAGGCGATTAGGAAGGCGCCGCCGCCCGTCTCCTTGTCGGCTACTAGGCCGGGGAAGCGAAGGAAGTTGCCGAGGCCGACCGCGCTGCCGGCGACGGCCATGATCACGCCGAGTTTGGAGCTCCAGCCATCGGGTTGCTTGGTCGTCATCGTCAGGGGGTGGCTGGTTTACTAGGCGAGGGGAGGGGAAGTGCAACGCTGAGAAACAGGCAGGGCTAAGGTGATGGCGGTTAGCGGTGGGCGGTTAGGAAGGGGTCCTTCCGGGGTAGGCCCAGATCACCAGCCCTTGGCCGGTCGTGCGGCGGCCTTGCTGCTTACCGCTAACCGCTAAACCCTTGGTCTTCGCTTCCCCCTATTATTCTCGCCCTTTTCATTTCACCTACTCACCTTGAGGCAATGTCTTTTGATACTCTCGGCCTTGATGCCGCCATCCTGAAGGCCGTGGCCGACCAGGGGTACACGGTGCCGACACCCATTCAGGCGGCGACCATCCCGGTTATCCTGGAGGGAACCGACGTCATCGGCATCGCCCAGACCGGTACCGGTAAGACCGCCGCTTTCACCCTCCCGCTCATCACCAAGCTGCTGCGCACCAAGTCCGGCGCCCACCGGGGAATGGTCCGTTGCCTGATCCTGGCCCCGACCCGCGAACTGGTCGTCCAGATCGCCGAGAACGTGAACGCCTATTCTCGCTACGCCGGCCTCTCGGTCGCCACCTGCTACGGCGGCGTCGGCGAACGCCCGCAGATCGCCGCCCTCCGCTCGGGTTGCGATGTCCTGGTAGCCACCCCGGGTCGGTTGCTCGACCTGGGCAGCCAAGGGCACGGCAATTTCGGAGCCCTCGAGTACCTCGTGCTCGACGAGGCCGACCGCATGCTCGACATGGGCTTCCTGCCCGCGATCAACACGATCGTCCGCGCCCTGCCGAAGGAACGCCAGACGTTGCTCTTCTCCGCCACGCTCTCCCGCGAGATCGAGGCCCTCACCGCGCAGTTCCAGCGCTCACCCAAGATCCTCGAGATCGGTCGCCGCTCCAATCCCGCCGAGACTGTCACCCAGCTGCTCTTCGAGTGCCCCGGCGCCCTGAAGCAGGTTATGCTGCACCACCTGCTCGCCAATCCTGAGCTGAAGATGGAGACGGTGCTCGTCTTCGCCCGCACCAAGCACGGCGCGGACCGCATCTGCCGTAAGCTGGCCGGCGCCGACATCCCGTGTGCCGCGATCCACGCCAACCGCTCGCAGAGCCAGCGTCAGCGCGCCCTGCAGGCCTTCAAGAACGGCGAGGTCCGCGTCCTGGTCGCCACCGACATCGCCTCTCGCGGTATCGACGTCGAGGGTATCTCCCACGTGGTGAACTTCGACTTCCCCGACGCGCTCGAGGATTACGTGCACCGTATCGGCCGCACCGGTCGCGCCCTCTCCACGGGGACCGCCATCACGTTCATCACCCGCGAGGACTTCTCCGAGCTGCGCCGCCTCGAACGGATCGTCGGCAAGCACCTCCACTGCGGCAAGCTCCCCGGTTTTGACTACACGCAGCAGGCCCCGGCCCGCACGCCCGAGGACTTCCAACGCGATGTCGACCCGCGCGCTCGCGGCGGTCGCCCGCAGCATTCCCAGGAAGGCCACCAGCACCAGCAGGGCGGTCGCTTCGGTGGCCAGCAGGCTGCCCAAGGTCGCTACCGTCCGTTCGGTCGCCCCGGCACTCGTCGGCAGGGTGGACCGAGGTAATTGGTTGAATAAGGGCCAGGGCTAGGGCTAGGGCTTGGGACAGGGCTAGGGACAGGAAAAGAGCACAGAGCACAGAGTGCGGAGTGCAGAGTACGGAGTACAGGGGTGCGCCGTGCTCTTTGTTCTGTTGGTTTTTCTTCTGAACTTCGTGCTCTGGATTGGAATCCTAGCCCCAGCCCTGGCCCTAGCCCAAGCCCAAGCCCTGGCCCTTTCTCAGACCTCTCTTCTTCCCATCGGCCTATTTTCGTCCTAAGCAAAGTGACCTCCCATGCGTTCCCTGCTCCCCCTCCTCCTGGTCGCCGGTCTCAGCGCCGCCGACGCCCCCAAGCCCGCGTCCGCCGCGCCCAAGCTCCCCGCCATCCCTGCCGCGGCGATCGCCAAGAAGAAGGAGCTCCTCTTCGAGGATAACTTCGAGGGGGCCGAGGCCGACAAGCGCTGGGTCAAGGTGGTGCCGACCTTCGCCGTGACCCAGGGCGTGCTCAAGGGCACCCAGACCCGTGACAAGACCATCCCGGCGGCTGACGGGAAGCCCGAGATCCGCGCGCACGCCGCCGTGCATGGCCTCGAGGTGCCGACCAAGGACAGCATCGTCGAGTGCAAGGTCCGCTTCGATGGCGCCACCATGATCGACGTCGAGTTCGACGACCGCAAGTTCACGGGTTGCCACTATGGCCACATCTGCCGCGCGCAGCTCCGCTTCAACCCGAAGGACAAGACTTTCTCCGCGGTCATCATCGACGAGAAGGATGGGAACATGCGCAACGACATCCACGCGATGAAGAACGACCCAGCGAAGAAGGCCGAGGTCGCGAAGCTGCTCGTGGGTCGCCAGGCGACCTTCCCGGTGAAGGGTGACCTCGCCGAGGGCAAGTGGCTCGCCGTGGTCGTCGAGACCGTCGGCGACGAGATGCGGATGACCGTCGACGGCCAGCCGGTCGCCTACCTGAAGTCCTCGGGTATCGCCCACGCCACCAAGTCGCGCCTCGAGTTCGGCGTGGCCGGCAAGGACGGCTGCCTCGATGACCTCAAGGTCTGGAACGCCGAGTCCGCCAAGTAAGGCTTCCGCGAGCCGGTGAACAGGCCTCCGGCGCGCGCCGGGGGTCTGTTCATGCGCACTTCGGCAGACCGGCGAGCAACTGCTCCAGCTCGCGGCCGTAGCGGACGTAGGAGCGGAAGCGTTCCTCCGGGCTCGCTGGCGTGGCTTCGGGGCCGAGGTGCACGATCTTGGCGACGTGCGGCTCGATCGTGAGGCCGGCCGTGTACCCCGAAGCCAGCAGGTCCGCTAGCACCTCGCGGACGTGCGCGTCGCCCTGGCCCGGGTAGGTGAAGGCGTCGCTCTTGCCTCCGCCCGGCGCGCGGCGGCAGTCCTTCACGTGGACGTAGGCGAGGAACGGCCGCACGGCCCGGTAGAATTCCAGCGTGTCCTGGCCATAGGACGCGGTGTTCCCGATGTCGAAGAGGTAGCGGACGTGCGGGTGGTTCAGTTCCTCGAGGAAGGCGCGCGCGTTCGCGGGGGACGCGCCGGCCCAGCCCTCGCAGTTCTCGAAGAGTAGCACGATGTCGCCGTCGGCGGCCAGCTTCGCCATCTCGCGGTAGCGCCGCAGACCTTCGTCGCGCCATTCGCGGTCCGTCACGCTTGCCTGCATCCAGCCCATCGTGCGCACCAGCCGCGTCCCGGCGCGGCGCAGGCGCGGGATCAGCACGCGCAGGTCGGCGAGGTCGGTGGCGAAGTCGCCGGTGATGGGCCGGCTCCAGTTGCCGATCGCCGAGCCGAAGCTGCTCACCCGCAGGCCCGCCTCCCCGATCGTGTCCAGCGCCCGCGCGAAGGCGTCGTCGGACACGGCGGCCGAGCAGACCTGGCGCCCCTCGAGCAGGCGGAGCTCGATCGCCGGCCAGCCCAGCGTCCGTTGCGCGGCGACCTGTCCGACGATGTCGTCGGCCGCTTCATCCGCGAGGCCGGAGAGAGGGAAGGGGGACATGGTGGGAGACTGAGGGGCCGCCGTGCGGGTGGGAAGCGGCAAAGCCGGGCGGGTTCAGCGCAGCAACCAATCGATCGCGCGGTCCATGCGCCCCGCGGGCGGGCCCACGTCGACCTGCAGTCCCGGCCGGGCGCCGAGCTCGGCGGCCGCGGCGTCGTCGGCGAGCCACACGGGGTTCGCGGCCGGCACCGACGCCAGCAGGCCGGGCACATCGAGGTATTTCACGGCGCCGGGCACGAACATCGGGTGGCGGAAGTCAGTCAATGTGGCGAAGCGGAAACCTTCCGGGTCGAGGGCCAGCGGCGTCGCCGCCAAGTCGACCGCCGCCAGCGCGGCGAGCGGGGCCGTCCAGCCCCGGGCCGCCACGCTGACCTTGCCGCCCAAGGTCGGGAGGCCCTCGCCGGGGGCGGGTTGGCGGAGGAAATCACGGATCGTCCGGATGTCATGGGCGCGTTGCACCGCCAGGCATTCGTTGTACCCGAACGTGTAGGCGGCCACCTCCCGGGGCTCCTTCACCTTGCGGGTCGGCGCGTCCGGCTCGGCACCCTGCAGGTAGAGGTCGGCGCCGATCACCGCGACGCCGGCTTCGATCAGCCGTTGCACCGCCGGGCGCAGCTGCCGGCGTTCGTCGCGCAGGCCCGGCTTGCCGGCGGGGTCGAGCCAGATCACGGCGTCGCCGCGTGCGTCGACCGGGTGCAACCATTCGATGGCCACCTCCTCGCCGCGCGCGTCGCGCAGCGTGCCCTTGATCTCGAAATGGGTGGAACGCCATTGGGTCGAAGGTTCGACGAACGTCACCGGGCCGGTGGCGCGGGGGCGGGCCAGGGAGCGCCAGCCCGTCGCCACCGCGTCGCCACCGGTGCGGAGATCGGCCCGCAACCGGACCGTCGAGTCCCCGTCAAACCAGCGCAACAGGCTCCGTTCGAAGTCCGGGTCGGCCGCTTTGGGCGCCGGATGCGCTGCGTCCCAGACCGTCAGCTCGGCTTTGCCCAGCACCCGGTAGTCGCGTTCGACGATGGGCGTGGGCAAGCCCAGTCGGAAGTGTCGGTTCAGCCACTCGTAGAAAGCCGCCCGGGCTGCGCGGTTGTAGTTGTGCGGCGACCGCTCGTCGCGGTGCAGCATCACGTGGTCGCCCGCGCCCAGGCGCGCGTAGTAGGCCTGGAGCTCGGGAAAGCCCTTCGTCGCCATCTCCTTGGTCCAGTCGTTCGCCGTGGTCATCCCCTGCGGCTTGGGCGCGAACAGCGCGGCTAAATCGACGTTCCCCCGGTCAAGGCGGAGCAGGCAGGCGTTCTCGCAGGTACAACCGCCCTGCATCGCGGTGGAAACCATCACCGCGGGGAAGGATAGGGCGACCCGGTCGTCCAGCGCCGCCAGGATCATGGTCTGCGTGCCGCCGCCGCTGGCGCCCGTGACGGCCACGCGGGCCCGGTCCACCTCGGGCAGGCTGAGCACGAAGTCGAGGGAGCGGAGATTGTTCCAGGTCTGGAGGCCCATGACGCTCTGCAGGCGGGCCTCGGCCGGCGCGCTGTAAAGCCCCCAGCCCTCCGCGCGATTCATCTCGGGACGCTGCCTCGCGAAACGGTGCACCAGCGACTCCGGTAGCTGGACCGAGTCGGAGTCGCTCAGGCTATCCCATTGCCAGACAAGGCAGCCCATCCGCGCCAGCTGGACGCACATCGACTGGAACCGGCTCTTGCCGCCCTCGGCGAAGACCTCCTGTCCGGTCGCGATTTCCTTCCGTACATGCTCCGCGGACTGATTCAGGAAACGCGCGTCTTTCCAGTGGCCGTGGGCGAAGAGCACCGCGGGAATCCGGCCGGTGAACTGTTTCGGCCGGTAGAGGTTACCGGTCACATAGAAGCCGGGCGCGCTCTCGAAATAAACCTTGTCGATGGTGTAGTCCCCTTGGTCGATACGCCCATGGATGACCGCGTGCAACGGGCCCTTCGTCGGTGACGGGTGCAGGCCGAGCGCCACCGCGACGTCGGTGCGCATCGCCCGGAGCGATTCCGGGGAGGTGTCGGCGCGGAGCGGGAAATAGCTGTTCAAGTCCTTCAGCGGACCGTCGCGGACCTCGGCGGCGGGCAGGGGCAGGAGGCCGGCCAACAGGAGCAGGGCGAGGCGGGGCATGGGAGGGAGACTGCGGGCAACGATGCGGGGGACAACCGGAGAAAGCGGCAAAGCGGGCGGTCTTGCAACTTCCCGGCGTCCGGGTTGTTCTATCATCACTATGAAGCACCCCGCCGCCTTCGTCTGTCTGCTCGTCTCCGCCCTCGCCGTCGCCGCCGACCAGCCCGCGGGCCCGCGTCCGGAGCGGGAACCGGAACCGCGCGGCGAACGTCGCCCCGAGGGTCAGCCCCAAGGCAATCAGCCGATCGTGATCCCGCTGCCCCGCGGTTTGCCGCCCGGCGCCTACATGCTCGTCCCGCTCCCGTCGCAATCCGGCCAGCCGCAGCCCGGTCGGGCCCAGGGGCAGGAGCGTCCTAATCTCGAGCGTCCTAATCTCGAGCGCCCCAACATCGAGCGCCCCAATGTCGTCCGACCCAATGCCGACCGGCCGGAGCTCGAACGTCCGAACGGCGACCGACCCTCGGCCCAGTCGCGGGAAGGGCAGGGCGCCGCCGTCCGTCCCGCCGCGATGCTGACCCCCGACGAGCAGGCCAAGCTCCGCGCCGCCATGGAGAAGGCCGGGCAGGAGGCTGCCGTGAAGGAGGCGCGTGAGGTCGCCCAGAAGGCGCAGAAGGCCCTCGAGGAAGCCCGTCTCAACGAACGCAAGGCCGCCGAGGCCGCCGCGCTCAAGGCCGACCCCTCCCTGGAGCCGGTGTTCGACAAGCTTCGTAAGGGGCAGTCGAACCAGACCCCGAATCGTCGCGGCAACGAGCGCGGCGAACAGCCGGCCCGCTAAGCTCCGGTCCGCGGATGCGCCGTCGCTGGTTTCTTTGGCTCGCGCTCGTCGGCGCGCTGGTCACGTCCGCCGCCGAGGCGCCGAAGCGTATCCTGTTCATCGGGAACAGCTACACCGGCGTGAACCAGCTGCCCGCCGTCTTCGGCGAGATCCTGAAGTCTGCCGGGGCTGGCGCGCCTGTCATCCGCGCCTGCACGCCCGGCGGCCAGACCTTGCTCCAGCACTGCACCGTCCAACCCAAGTCCCTCGCCGCGATCGACGAAGGGGCGTGGGACGTGGTCGTGCTGCAGGGGCAGAGCCAGGAGGCCGCCGTCGCCGAGGTGAACGAACGCGTGCGCGCCGACTTCCTCGCGGGAGCCCAGCAACTCTGCGCCCGGGTCCGCGCCAAGAGCCCGCAGGCGCGCATCTATTTCTACGAAACCTGGGCCCGGCACCCCGACTTCTGGAAGGCCAAGGACTTCAACCCGGGCGTCGGCCAGGACCCGCAGGAGATGCAGGCCCGGCTCCGCAAATGGTACGCGGAGGCCGCGAAACTCTGCCAGGCCACCGCCGTCGTTCCGGCCGGGGATGTCTGGGAACTGAATGATCGTGAGCCGACGCCCTTGCGTCTGCATCAGAAGGACAACTCCCATCCGGAGTTCGTCGGCACCTACCTCAATGCTCTGGTCTTCTACCGGGTGATCTACCAGCCGAAGGACCTGAACGTCGCGTATCGCGGCAAGGCCACCGCCGCCGAGGCCGCCCGCTTGCAAGGCCTCGCCGCGCGCGTCCCGCTCCTGCCGCGATGAGGTCGGCGGCGCTCCTCCTGCTCGCCGCGCTGGTCGCCGGCTGCGCCCCGGTGCCGGCGCCGACCGGTTTCACCGAGTTGCGTCGCCTGCCCGCGGCGGAGGCCAACCAAGGCGTCGCCATCGACGCCGACCATTACTACGCGATTGCCGACGCGGCCCTTGGCAAGTATCGCAAGTCCGACGGCACCCGCGTCGCGCGCTGGAACGCTCCCGCCGGCGCGGGGATCCGCCACCTCAACGCCGGGGTGGTCGTGGACGGGCGACTCTACTGCGCGCATTCCAATTTCCCGCTCAAGCCCGATGAAAGCTCGGTCGAGATCTTCGATGTCGCCACGCTCACGCCCGTCGGCCGGCACGTTTTCGTCGCGCCGCCGGGTTCGCTGACCTGGGCGATCCCGTATGAAGGCGGCTGGCTGGCGTGCTTCGCGCATTATGCCGTCACCAGCCAGGTCGCCCGCAGCCGACTGGTCGCCTATGGCCGCGACTGGACCCCGCGGGGCGAGTGGACGTTCGCGCCCGAGGTCTTGGCCAAGTTCGGGCGGATGAGCTGCTCGGGGGGCGGTCTCGGCCCCGACGGGCGGGTCGGCGTCACCGGGCACGACGCCCGTGAACTCTACGTCCTCGAGCTGCCGTCCGGTGGCGGCGTCGCGCGCTTGGCCGGGGTCCGTCCGTTCCCCGGGGAAGGGCAGGCTTTCGCGTGGGATCCCTCCCGGCCGGGGGAACTGGCCGCGATCAGCCGCAAGGCCCGGGCCATCCTCGTCGTCCGTTACGAATAGCGGTTTACGGATTGCGGAACCAAGGGGGGTGGCCTTTGTCTCCTAGGCATGCTGCGCTTACCCCCGCTCCTGCTCCTCCTCACGTCGCTGGTCCAGGCCGCCGACCTCAAGCTTTCGACCGTCTTCTCGGACCATGCCGTGCTCCAGGCCGGTGAGGCCAACGTCTACGGCAAGGCCAAGCCTGGCGCCGCCGTCGAGGTCGTCTACGGCTCCGCCAAGGCCACCGCCACCGCCGGTGCCGACGGCGTCTTCAAGACGACCCTGACCGGCCTCCAGGCCACGGAGGAAGGCAAGGACCTGGTGGTCAAGTCCGGCGCCGAGTCCCACGTCGCCAAGGACGTCATCGTCGGCGAGGTCTGGGTCGGCTCCGGTCAATCCAACATGGAATGGGTCGTGCGCAACACGAGCAGCGCCGCCGCCGCGCGCGCTCGTCCGGTCGACAACGGCATCCGCGTCTTCACCGTCGCCCGCACGCCGAAGGCGAACCCCGCCGAGGACGTGCAGGGTTCCTGGAAGGTCGCCGGTCCGACCACCGTGGACGGCTTCACCGCCGCCGGTTACTACTTCGCGGTCGCCGTGCGCGCCGAGCTCAAGCAGCCCGTCGGCATCATCCACACCTCGATCGGCGGCACCCGCGCCGAAGCCTGGGGCCCGCGCGGCATGTACGATGCCCAGCCGGAAGCCAAGGGTTGGCAGGAGAAGGAAGACAAAGGTGTCGCCGACCGCGTCGCCAAGGCCAAGACC
>CAIRWP010000294.1 GCA_903882335.1 uncultured Opitutia bacterium
CAAGGCTTTGCCGAATCATTCGGTCGCGCGCGGCGTGAACGGCCTCGTGCAGGCCTACGACGAGTTCTATTACAATATGCGTTTCCCCGCGGACCGCAGTAAGGTGCTCGACCTCGTCACGGCCGTGCCGACGCGGGAGAACGTGAAGAAGTATATCAATCTTTGGAACGAGCACGGCGTCGATGGCCTCGGTAAGGTCCAGACGTTGATGTGGGGTATCGAACGCACCGATGGCGGCCGCGGGGTCGGTTTCTCCGGGGGTCATAACCATCGCAACTGGGCCATCGATGGCTTCCGCAAGCTCGCCCTGAACGCGATCGTCTGGGCCGCCAAGGTCGAGGTCCCGGCCGAAGGCGTGAAGTCCGCCGCGGTCAGCGAAGACGAACTCAACGCCAACCTCGACGCCAAGGGCAAGGCCCCTGCGCGCCTGACCGTCCCCCAGTCCGGGGAATTCGCGAAGATCCCCGCCGCGGCGATCCAGGTCGACCGCGAGAAGGGCTTCGGTGCGGCCACCAAGCCGGCCGCGAAGCCGGCGGAGAAGTCGGAAGCCAAGCCGGCCACCCCCGCGCCCAGCGCCGCCAAGGCCGAAGCCGTGAAGCCCCTCGCCCAGTCCAAGGACATCACCACCGGCGACAAGCAGCGCCTCACCGAGCTCACCGCCGACCTCAAGGGCGCCAAGGAACTCTACCTGATGGTCTCCGACCTCGGCGACACCAACTGCGACTGGGCCGACTGGATCGAGCCGACCCTGCTCATGGCCGATGGCTCCACCCGCAATCTGACCGAGCTGAAGTGGAAGTCCGCCACCGCCAGCCACGGCGCCGCGCTGGTCGGCAAGAACAACTCCAAGGGTCCGCTCACCGTCGCCAAGAAGGTCTACACGAACGGCATCGGCACCCACGCGACGTCCGTCATCGCCTACGACCTCCCCGCCGGGGTCGTCGGTTTCCGCACGCAGGTCGCCCTCGATGACGGCGGCATGGAGCGCGGCGGCAAGCGCAGCCCCGCGGCCGTGCGCTTCCTCGTCTTCGGCGCGAAGCCGGACGAACAGAAGGCGGTCGCCGTCGAGGACGGCCCCATGCTCGTCCCGCCGGAGCTCTTCACGGTGCCCGAAGGTTTCGAGGTCACGGTCTGGGCGACTTCGCCGCAGCTGTTCAACCCCACCAACATCGACTTCGACGAGAAGGGTCGCCTCTTCGTCGCCGAGGGCGTGAATTACCGCGGCAAGGGCGGACGTCGCAAGGAAGGCGACCGGATCGTGGTCCTCGAGGATACCACCGGCGCGGGCAAGGCCGACAAGGTGACGGTCTTCACGCAGGAGACGGCCCTGGCCTCGCCGCTGGGGGTCGCCGCCATCGATGGCAAGATCGTGGTCTCGCAGCCGCCGGACCTGCTCGTCTACACCGACGTCAACCGCGACGGGGTCTTCGATTCCGCGACGGATAAGCGCGAGGTGCTGCTGACCGGCTTCGCCGGCCGCCAGCACGACCACTCCCTGCACAGCGTAACCGTCGGTCCCGATGGCAAGTGGAACTTCAACCAAGGGAATACCGGGGCCGACTTCATCGACAAGGCGGGCCGCCATTTCTACATGGGCAGCCCTTACATGCTCGGCGGCATCGCCGGCAAGCGCAGCGACGACGGCAACGTCTGGATCGGCGGCTTCTCCGTCCGCATGAACGCCGACGGCTCCGACCTCCGCATCGTCGGCCACAACTACCGTAACAGCTACGAGCAGGCGATTAACTCGTTCGGTGACCTCTACCAGAGCGACAACGACGATCCGCCCGCCTGCCGCGTCTCGCTCATCATGGAAGGTGGTAATGCCGGCTTTGCTTCGGCCGATGGTAAGCGCTCCTGGGGTGCGGATAAGCGCCCGGGTCAAGATACCCCGACCGCCGAGTGGCGCCAAGACGACCCCGGCACCATGCCG
>CAIRWP010000295.1 GCA_903882335.1 uncultured Opitutia bacterium
GGCGAGGTCAGCCGGCTCATCGCCTTCTCGTCGGCGAGCACGACATCCCGGCCCGTCGCCTGCCGGAGATCCTCCTCAAGGTCCGCGATCAACGTGACCAGCCCGATGCTATCCAGGGACGAGGCTTCGCCGAACAGGCGCGTCTGCTCGTCGGCGCTCTCGAGTTCCGGTTTGCCGAGCTCGCGGCCGAGCGCGGCGAGGCGGCGGAGCACCAACTGGAGGACTTCGGGTCGGGTCAGCATAAGTCAGGGGATATTCAGCCGGCGGCGGCTTCGAGCGTGGCGACGAAGTCGGCGGCGAGGTCGGCGCGGGCGAAGCGGGTCTCGGCGAGTCGCCGGGCCGCCGCGCCTTGGCGGGCCCGGCGGGCGGGGTCGGCGGCGAGGGCCTGCAAGGCGTCGGCGAACGCGACCGGATCGGCCGGCGGGACCACGCTGCCAGCGTCGTGGTCAGCGATGAGCCCGGCGAGCCAGCCCGGGTAGTTGTTCACGACCGGGATACCTGCGGCGGCGTAGTCGAAGAACTTGTTCGGGGAAGTGCCGTCGTAGAACGCCGGGACGTCGCGGAGGACCATCAGGCCGCAATCAAGGGAGGCGGTCACGGCGCCGAGTTCCGTCTTCGGGATGGGCGGAAAGAACCGGCAGTGGTCGAGACCCTCGGCGGCCGCCTGCGCGGCGAGCCGCTCCTTCTCCTTGCCGTCGCCGATGAAGACGAGCTTCACGCGGCGGTCGCCGCGGCGCCGCAATTCGCGAGCGACGTCCAGCAAGGCGTCGAGGCCGTTGGCCGGACCGTGGGCGCCGGTGAAGCCGGCGAGGAAATCATCCGGCCCGAACCCCGGCAAAGCGCCCGCGCGGCGGAGGCGAGGGTGGAAGACCTCGAGGTCGCTGCCGTTCGGGATCATGACCACGCGCTGACGCGGGGACGACTTGCGGCGGATTCCGCGGACGATGCCCGGGGAAAGCCCGACCACGGCGTCGGCGGCACGGTAGGCGGCCGTCTCAAGGACTTCCATGCCGCCGAGCAGGAGGGGGTTCCGCAGGCCGAGCGCGCGCGGCAGCTCGGGCCAGAGGTCGCGCACCTCGAAGACGAACGGCAGGCCGCGGGCGGCCTGCGCCGCGAGCCCGGGCAAAGCCGCGGTCAGGGGGGTCGAAGTCGCGAACACGAGGTCGGCCTCCAGCGTGAGCGCGAGGCGGACCGAGCGGGCAGCGAAGCGCAGGAAGGTCCAGGTGCGGCGGGCCACGCCGTCGCGATTGGCGTAGGGCAGCGGCAGCGAGATCACGTCGATCCCGTCCACCAGGCCGCGCCGCCAGCCCCGGGTGGGATCGAAAGGCAGCTCGAGCCCCGACTGCGCATGGGCTCCGCAGACCACCGTGACGGTATGCCCGCGAGCGACCAAGGCCCGGGCGAACTCATACGAGCGGGTCCCCGCGGATCCGGCCGGGGTGGCGAAGTGCTGATGGAAATACAGGACGCGCACCGGCAGGTCAGAGCGGTTCCCGCTCGAGGATCGCGCGGATCCGGCCCGCGGCCTGGCCGTCGCCGTAAGGGTTGCGCAAGGCGGCGCGGCGGGCGTACTCGGCCGGGTCCCGGAGCAGCCGCGCGGCTTCGGCGACGATGCGCGCCGGATCGGTCCCCACGAGGACGCAGGTGCCGGCCGCCACGCCCTCGGGCCGCTCCGTGCTGTCGCGCAGGACTAGGACCGGCTTACCCAAGGTGGGCGCCTCCTCCTGCACCCCGCCCGAATCCGTGAGGACGAAGGTCGCGCGATCGAGGAGACGGATGAAATCGAGGTAGTCGGTCGGCGGGATTAGGACGACCCGGGGATGATCCTGCAAGAGGCGGCGGACCGGCTCCTGGACCTGGGGGTTGAGATGCACCGGGTAGATCACGCCCAGGTCGGGATGCTCCTCGGTGAGGCGCCGGATGGCTTGGCAGATACGCTCGAAGCCCTCGCCGAAAGACTCGCGGCGATGACCGGTCATCAGCGCCCAAGGGGCGCCGCCGGGGACGAGGTGGCGGGCGGCGAAAGGCTCGGGGATGCCCAAGCGGGCGGCGAAGGCCGGCAATTCGGCGGGAGCCAACCGCGCCCGCTCGCGGGCTCCCAACAAGGCGTCGACCACCGTGTTCCCGGTGACGTGGCAATGCGCGGGCTCGACGCCTTCGCGGAGGAGGTTCGCGCGCGCCCCCTCCGTCGGGCAGAAGTGCCAGCGCGTCAACGTCGAGGTCACGCGGCGGTTCATCTCCTCGGGGAAAGGCGTGCGCAGGGAGCCGGTGCGCAGACCCGCCTCGACATGTCCGACCGGGATACCCGAGTAGAACGCGGCCAAGGCCGACCCGAGGACGGTCGTGGTGTCGCCTTGGACGAGGACGACATCGGGGTGATGGCGATCGAGCCAGCCGCAGACCGCGGTGACGACACGCCCGGTCAGCTCCGGCAACGTCTGCCCCGCCCGCATGAGGTCGAGGTCGTGGTCGGCCTTGAGGCCGAAGGCGCCGAGCGCCTGGTCGAGCATCTGGCGATGCTGCGCGGTGGCCACCAGGACCGGGCGAAGCTGCGCGGAGTCGCGTAGCGCGAAGTAAACCGGGGCCATCTTGATGACCTCGGGGCGGGTGCCGACGATGAGAGCGACGGTGCGCATCAGGGTGGAAGGGGGATGGACTCGCCATCGACGATCACGACGTCGGCGCGCAGCTCGACTTGGCAGCCCAGCGCCGTGACGAAGGTGACCGACGGGCCCACGGCTATCAGCCGACGGGTCCACGCGGGCTCACGGCGACCGTAGCAGGGTGCGAAGAACCCTTCGCCGGTCCGGGTGTCGGCCGTGATCCAAGCTTCCTCGGAAGGTTGGGAGCAAGCGAGCGAAAGTTGTGCGAGGCCCGCGCGGGTCCGACCATGCCAACGGAGCTCACAGCGACTCGCCGGGTCCGTGGCGTGCACGCGATCGAGGATGACGAACCCTTGCGGGAAGCGCAGGACCCGACGGTCCCACGACGCACCGCCGAGATCGCGGCAGGTCGCGCCCAACCCCCGCGGCGTGGAAAGAAGCGCGCAAGACGTCCAAGGTAGCCAGAGGAACCGGCCGACCTTACGCATGGGGCCGCGCCGGTCGACCGTGACGACGTCGTGGTGGATGGCCGACCCGAAGTCGTCGGGGCCGACGCCCGCATAGGTGAACGTGCCGACATCTTCGGCGATCCAGGCGCCGTCCCAGCGGAGGGAGACGTGCTGGTGGTCCGCCTGGCTGGGCCGGTGCCGCCAAGGTGAGCGCCCGGGCACCCGGAAAAAAGCGGCCCCGCGCGGGTGGCGCAGCAGGCCGACGCCGGCGGCGGGGCGGAAGACTTTTTCCGCGCGCGTCAGCACGCGCGCGGAGACGGGCATCGGGCCGATGAGCAACAAGGCGGCTTCATCCCACGGTCCGGCGGACAGACGGTCTCCCAGGAAAAGCGCCTGGGCGGCGACGAGGGCGGGACGGAAATCGTGGGCGGGCCGCCCGCTCAGCGGGAAGAGGTTCGCGCTGTCGTCGGCACCATAACGCGGCACCGTGCCATCGGGCTCCAATAGGTCGGAGAGGAACTCGGTGGCCCGGCCGACGCGCGCGCGGGTCCGCGGAGGCAGCTGTTGGCCCTCGGCCCCGAGAACGACCTCCGCCCAGGTCATGAGCTGCAGGAAGAGGCGGTGGTAATTCGTCGAATGCTGGCTGAAGCCGCCATCCTCGGGGTCGACCAAGGCTTCGACCTGCGGGAAAAGGGTTTCCAGCCCTTGGTCGCGCCAGGCCGGGGCGTGTGCCAGCTGCGGCCACAGCGCGCCCGCCGTGTAAAGTCCCAGCGATTCGCTCAGGCCATGGTTGTTCTCCTGGGAAAGGGCGTAGGCCAGGTGCGCGCGGATGCGTCCCGCGGTCACGGTCGCGAGTCGCGCGGTCAGTAGCAGCCGGGCGTCCGTCGTGGCCGGGTGCGCGCGGAAGGCCTGGAGCGCGAACGCGACGGCGATGAGCCGCATCGACGCCTCCTGCCCGCACATCCATTGCGGCCCCCGGTTCGGCGGGTTCGCCGCCATCCAGTCCTCGAGCAACCGCCAGAAGTTTTCGACATGCCGGGCCTCGCCATCCAGGACCCAGGCTCGCACCAAGGGGTAGACCCAGGCGAAGCGCGAGAGCTCCCAGACGCCCTTGATGTCCACGGAGCCGGCGGTGGACAGCTTCGTCCAATGGACGGAGGCGTCGACGGCCGCACCATCGAGCACGCTGACATGCCAGCGCGGCGGCATCCCGGCCTCGACGAGGTCATGGTCGAAGACCCGGAAACGGCCGCGCGCGAGCAGGTCGGCTTCCGCGACGGGGGAGTGGCCGTTGGCGACCGCCCAAGCCTCGACGTGCGGGGCCAGGTAAGCGCGATCGATCTTCCCGATGGGCAGACGGGGAACGGAACGACGCCAGCGGTCGGCGTAGTCGGCCGGAAC
>CAIRWP010000296.1 GCA_903882335.1 uncultured Opitutia bacterium
ATGCCGAAGCGCCGGCGCCGACCGCGGACCAGCAGGGACGCTGGTCCCTACCGGCGCGCGCTGAGCGCGCGAGCGGCTGGGGGTTAGCGGTTGGCGGATGGCGTAAAGAGGCACCAAGTGCGCCTCGTGTCCTCAGGCCCTCGTGCCCTCCGGTCCTCCCCTTCTCACCTTGCCCACGTGTCACCTGGCCAGCGGGCCAGCTCTCTCTTCAGGTAGGGCTGACCGTCCCGGTCGGCCGCCGGTATCGTTGATTAGTTGATAAGTTGACCCGTTGACGAGAATGGTTCCTCCGACGGATTCCGGTTTCTATCTGGCCAACTAATCAACCGATGAACGGGTCAACTCTCCCTGGCTTCGTCTCGCGTAGCGATGACGTGCCTGACCTCATGCCGAAGCGCTCAGCCGATCACCGCGGAGCCGCTGGGCGGACGTAGCCCGGCAACTTCACGCGGTAGACGAGGATACGGTTAGGGCTCTCCACGGTCTCCTGGCCAGCCACCGCGGAGAGACCGTTGTAGGCCCTGCCCAACATCGTACCGGCGGAGGTGAGGAAATCGTTGTCGTTGCCGACGAGTAGGAAGTAGTCCTCGGGATGGGCCTCATCGAGACAGGGGACGACGGCGAGGGCCTCCCACTTCTCGGAGAGCGAGTTTGCATCGGCGGCGGGAAGGATGCGGCCGGCGGCCGCAGCGGTGGCGACGCCGCTGGCACCGATGGTGTTAAGATTGAGGCCGAAACGAGCGAGCTGGTTGACGTTGAGCAGGTTGACGAAGTCAGAGGTGGTCGCGGCGACGAGGCCGGCGACGGGCGCCAGCGTCGGGCCGGTCCCCGTCACCGCCGGGGCGTACCCGCTTTCGTAAGGCGTACCGACCAGGTTGGTCGCGTTCGCCGTACTCACCAAGGCAACGCTCTTGAAGACGATGGGGCTGTGGGCGTGGCCGACGGCGGCATTCGCCGCGTTCGCGTCATAGGCGGCGTTGCCGGAACCATTGCCGTTACTGTCGCGCGTAAGCACCAGAAAGGTGTTCCGGTCGAGGGCCACGAGCTCCGACTGGGCAGCGGTCTTGTTAGCCGGGGCGCCGACGCCGGCCTCGCTGACGGTCGGGAGTGCGACGAGGTAATGGCCGATCGGGGCAGCCGGGGTCGTGTGATGCGAGCTATCGTAGACGATAAGGCGGGTGTAGGCGCGGTTGACTTCCAGGTTACCGATCGTGTCCTGGCGCGTGGCGCTCTGGAGCATCGCCACGAGATACCGTCCGTCCGGCGTCACGTCGATCGCCTCCCAACCTTGGTTGTCGCGCCGTCCGCCGGTCTGGACCATGGGATCGGTGGCTTTGCTGATATCGACGCCTTTGACCTGCGTGTTGTAACCGGTCAGGCCGGAGGCCTCGGTGAACCGCGGGATCAGGGCCTGGACAGGGGAGATCTTCCCGAGCAGACGGCCGTCGCGGGCGACGTGGAGGATGGCGGCGCCGTATTCGTCGGACACGTAGAAGCTACCATCGCGGGCGATCGCGAGACCCTCGGCGTCGAGCGTCAGCTTCCCATTGGCCACGGGGACGTTGGTCAGACCGCCGAGCGTCGTACCGGTCGGGTTCACCGCGGTCGTCGGCTGGCCGTTGAAATCGGTGAGCTTCGTGGTGCCCTTGAAGGTCAGCGTCAACTGGGTCTGCCCCACGACCTGGGTGGTGTAGTCGGGCCGGAATACGAGGTCGAACTTCTGCATCCGGGCGGCATAGTCGATCAGGCTCGCGCGGTTATAACCGCGGTCGGGTAACGTGTAGAGCGTCCCGGAGTAGGACCCATCGGCGTGCTTACGCCAGGTCGCTGGGTCGACCTTGAAGGACGAGAAGGATCCCAGGGTGTCGCCGAGTCCGTCGACCGCACTGGCAGGGAAGTTACCCACGCCGACGAGTCCTTTATTGAGGTAGGTGGCGCCGGCGAACGAGACGGACTTCGTCGCGCCGACCGGCGTCGGGTCGAGGTTCGGCGTGGTATAGGTGATTGGCCCCGCCGATAACGCGAGGGTCAGGATAGCCGCGGGCACGGTGCAGGCGAGGTGACGCATGTTAAGCGATGGATGCCGGCTGGGCCGATGGACCGGCGCAAGCCAGACAAGGGAGACGATGCGCATCCATCAAGAAGGCTACGTATCGCGCAGGTCGAAGCAGTCAACGTCGTGACACGGTTGTAACAGGGCGATGGGTTGGGCCCAATCGGTGGACTGCGGTCTCGAGGTAGGGCTGACCGTCTGCGCGCAGAGCGCGTGCGGTTAGGGGATAGCGGTTGGCGGTTTGGCTGAGGAGGCTTCAGGTACGCCGCGAGTCCTCAGGCCCTCGTGTCCTCGCTTTATCTCCCGTAGGGCTTGGCATCTTTCCTGCCCTCGAGTCCTCATGCCCTCGTGCCCTCTTATTCCCACCCCTTGCCCACGTGTCACCTTGCCCGCTTGCCCCCTCTGTATCTTCAGGTAGGGCTGACCGTCCCGGTCGGCCGCCGGTAGCGTTGATTAGTTGATTCGTTGACCCGTTGACGAGAATGGTTCCTCCGACGGATTCCGGATTCTATCTGACCAACTAATCAACCGATGAACGGGTCAACTCTCCCCGGCTTCGTCTCGCGCAACGATGACGTGCCTGACCTCATGCCGAATCGCCGACGCATCCCGCGGACCAGCAGGGACGCTGGTCCCTACCTAAGAGGCAGCTAGGGCAGCACGCGGTGCTACCCCTACCCGCGCGCGGCGCGCGATATGCGGTTACAGCTCCACCCCTTGCCCACTGGCCAGCTTGCCAGCGGGCCAGCTGATGCTTGCCCCTAGCCCACGTGTCACCTTGCCCACGTGCCCCCCGAACCACCCCTACTTCCCCACCGTCATCGGCTCGCCGCGCACGCTGAACTGGAGCTCGAGCCAGGGCGCGGGGCCGTCGCCCGCGTCGTCGACGCGGTAGCGCGCCGCGCCGGTGGGCGCCACGAGCGCGCCCTCGACCGCCAGTTCTCCGGCTGGTCGCCAGTCGGGATCGAAGACGAAAGCCCGGCCATTTTCATATTTAAGATAATAGCCACTGGGCACCGTCCCGCGCAGGCGTAGGACGCGCTCGCCGACCCTTACGACGGGGTCGACGAGGGGCCGGGGGATCTCCGCGAGCGCGCGCAGCCGCGTGATGGTGGCCTGGTGACGGCCGGGCCGGACCCACTGCGGGAGGCTGACCTTCACCCGGCGCACGTTACCGTAATCGTTGTGCTTGGTTTCCATCCGCCAACCCCAGTCAGCCCGCGCCCAGGAGACCTCCCCGTGCGGGATGACGATCTCGCGCTCGCCGGTGAAATCAAGCGGGATGACGTAATCGCGCTGGCCGACCTGGAAAAGGAGCAGGGCGCCGGAACCGTCGCCTTCGACGGTGCAGGCGAGCCCGCGGTGGCGCGTGAGGTCGAGGTCGACCGACCAGCCGGCAACGTCGTCGACATGGCGGCCCGGGCCGTCGGCGAGCGCGGCGTCGGTGACGAAGAGCTCTTGATCCTCGAATGAAATCTGCCGCGAGGAGGCCTCGCCGGTATGGAAGGGCTGCGCGGGAAAGAGGTCGTAGTTCGTCGGTCGACCGGCCGCGGGCGCGACAGGTCCGCCGGCATTCCCGGTCACGAAGGCCGCGGGCCCGACGGCGACCGCGCCGGGCTTGGTGCGTACGGGCGCGGGCGGACGCACGGTAGGCGCGGCGGGATCGAACGCGGGCAAGACGCGGACGACGAAGTCGACGGGGCGCTCGGCAAGCGGGTTGACGAGCTCGACGGCCTGGCCCGCGGTCGCGAACTGTTTGGGGGCGACGGGTCCGTGCTCCTGCCCGACGTGCCAGAGGCTATCACCCTTGGCACGCCGGAGCACGGTCGTGGGCGTGAGCTCAAAGCGGTCGGCGTGCTCGCGCGCGACCCAGACGGCTTCCGACCGGACGTGGTGGCTGAAGTTCAGGCTGCGCGGACCGGTCGGTGGTCGGAAGGAGTCGGCGATGCTCCGATGCTGCTCGGGCGTGAGGCGACGATTCACCTCGGTCCACGTGCGCAGGGCGGTCAGGAAATCCTCGGTCTGCCCGTGGCGCGCGAGCTGCTCCACGCCGACGCCGAACATGGGCTCGGGCTTGGCCAGGCCGAGCGCGCCGCCGAGGTGGCCTTGGCTGAGGACGAAGTGCGCCTCGAGGAGGTTGGACGCGGGTCGGCTGGCTTGATCGAGCGCGACCGGCACGGTCCAATTGCCGTGCGAGTACGCGCAGGCGCCGGCCATGAGCCGCTTCGAGGAGTTGAGCCGGTACTCGAACCAGCAGTCGGGCCGGCTGCCGCGGCTGTCATGCGCGGTGGTCGGACGGGTCAGGCCTTGGTAGACGAGCGAGGCGTATTTGCGATAACCCCAGAAGCCCTCGTACGCGTGGATTTCCGCGCCGTCGAACTCGACGTGCTCGACGAGGCAGCGGTTGACGAGGCCGGCGTACTCCGCGGCCATCTCAGTGAGTAGGTCGGTGTCGTTGCCGGGGATGAAGTTCGCACCGTAGGGCGCATAGAGCCCGACCGCCGCCGTGGCGGCAACATGGGCGACCGCGGGCGTCGTGCCGACCCCGCGCCGGCAACGAACCAGCTCGTAGGTACCGTCGGCCTGCCGGAAGGCCGCATCGAAACGGACGATTTCCTCACCGACCTTCAGCCAGTTGGTCTCGATGGTCGCGCCGCGCTCACCGACGGACGGGAACTTGCCGCGGCGCGTATCCTCGGAGGGCAAGACCTGTCCGGGCGCGAGCCGGAGGCGCAGGGTCGTCGCC
>CAIRWP010000297.1 GCA_903882335.1 uncultured Opitutia bacterium
CCCGGACGAACCAGCGGAGCTGCTGTTCGCGCAGCGCCGGCGTCCAGCCCGCCTTGAGCAGGCGCAGGCTGCGCATGAGTTCCATCTCCGGCTCCTGGCTGCCGGCGGCGGCGACCAGGCCCATCGCCTTGGCGGCGAGGGTCGGGGACTGCAGGAAACCGAGGGTCTCGGTCAGGAGCCAGTTGAGTTCGAAGTCGGCGGCCGGGTAGGCGGCGTCGTACTGAGCGACCAGCGCGGCGACGCCCGCTTCGTCCGGCTGGCCGTAGCGGTGCAGCACGAGCTGCGCGAGACGCACATGCAGGAGTTTCTGCTCCTTGGTGAGGGCGGCGAAATCCATCGCGCGCAAGGCCGCCAGGAGTCGCGTGCGCAGGCGCACCTGTTCGGAGGTGGGTGCGGCCGTCGTCGGCGCCACCCCGGTCCGCGGATCCGGTTTAGCCGCCTTGGAGGTGTGGTAAGGGCATTCGGCGTTCTGGCGGGTCAAGGCGAGCAGGGCCTCGAGCCGGGCGGTGGCGTTCGGTTCGGCGAAGGCGCGTTCCGCCCAGCTGGCGGACGGCTGGTGCTCGAGCGCGACGCGCGCCGAGAAGCGCAGCCAGCGGTCCGGGGAAGCGAGGTGCGGCCACGCGGCGTCGACGGCGGCGGGGTCTTGCTTGCCGTGGAAGCGCTCGAGCGTCTGGCGGGCGACGGCCTCGGCGGTCGGCGTCGGCGGCGCGAGGCGGGCCGGCGCGGTCGACTCGGTCCCGGCGTAGGTGACGCGGTAGAGGCCGGACTGGACCTTGCGACCGCCGATGGCGAAGTACATCGCGCCGTCGCCGGGGTGGATCAGCAGGTCGGTCACGGGCAGCGGAGCCCCGAGGATGAAGTCTTCCTTGGTGCCGGCGTAGCTCGCGCCCTGCGCCTTGAGGTGCACGGCGTAGATCTTGCCCCAGCTCCAGTCCATGATGTAGAGCGCCTCCTGGTACTTGGCCGGGAACTTCGCGCCGTAGCCGAAGGCCACGCCGGTCGGCGAGCCCGGGCCGATGTTGACGGTGGCGGGGAGGTTGTCGGCGTAGAACTCGGGATACTTGCCGGCGCCGTTGCGCCAGCCGTATTCGCCGCCGCTGACGACATGGTTCACGCGGGTCGGGCGATACCAAGGCGTGTTGAAATCGTACTCCATGTCGGCGTCGTAGGTGAAGAGGTCGCCGGCGCGGTTGAGCGCGCCGCCATAGATGTTGCGGAAGCCGCTGGCGAAGGTCTCGAACGTCTTGCCGTCCTTGCTGATGCGGTAGACGATGCCGCCGGGCGCGAGGACGTGGCGGTTGTGGCCGCGGCCGTCCGGCAGGCGGGGCAGTAGGTGATCGTCGCCCCAGAGCGGGGCGACCGGCGAGGAGGCCGCGGTCTCCGTCTTCACGGCGTTGTTGCCGGTGATCAGGTAGAAGCCCTGCTGGTCGGGCGTCACGACGACCTTGTGGACGCCATGATCGCTGCCGGCCTGGAACTCGCGCAGGAGTTCGGCCTTGTCCAACAGGTCGTCGCCGTCCGTGTCGCTGATGCGGTAGAAGCCGCTGGGGAACTTGCGTTCGTAGTCGTTGACCCCGGCGTAGAGGGCGCCGAACGCCCAGGTCATCCCGTTGATCGCGCGGACGTTGACCGGCATCTTGCGGATGTCGGCGGCCTGGAGCGGCTGGCCCGGGGCGGGGGCGGGGAAGCGGTAGAGGTCGCCGTACTGGTCGCACGCGTAGATGCGACCTTTGTCGTCCGCGCAGAGCGCGACCCAGGAGCCTTGTTCGGTGCCGGGGACGGAGTAGAGCAGCTCGACCTTGAAGCCGGCGGGCGCCTTGATGCGGTCGACCGGCGTGGCCTTGTTCTCGCCCATGGCCTTGCCGGCGTTGGCGTCGCCGGCCTTCTTGGCGGGGACTTTGGCCTTGGCGGGGGCCTTCGGGACGTCGGCGGCGAAGCCGACCGGCACCGCGGTGAACAGGAGGGCCAGGCAGGAGAGCAGGAGGCGCATGGGGGTGCGCCAACATCGGGCATAATCCTTGGTCCGTCAACCGGACTCCGCCGAGGCCTTACTTGATCAGGGACAGGACCACGGCGCTGGCCGGGGGCAGGGTGACCACCAGCCGGCCGTCGCGGATCGCCGGGCTCCGCTCGGTCAGGAGGGCGGGCTGCCAGCTTCCGTCCGCCCGAACCGGCGCGCCCGCGTAGGTGATGCCTTCCTTGGCCTTCGCCTGCGGCGCGCTCAACCAGCTCAGGCGACCGACCTTGAACTGCCCGCCGACGAGGATCGTGGCGACGACCTCCTGCGTGAGGTCCTTGTTTACGAGCACGACGCGGGCGCCGCCGTCGTCCTCAAGGGTGGCATGGGCGACGACGTTCGCGGCGGAGGTTACTTTTGCGGGCAGCAGGCGACCGCGGCCCGCGTCCCGGAAGAGGAGCATCGCGTAGTAAAGCGGCTGGACCGCGTAGGTCCCCGGGGCGGCTCCGCGGGTGATCGGCGAGTAGCTGCCGGGCTTGAGGTTGCAGTGGAAATTCATGCCGTCGGCGCCGTGTTCGGCCACGGCGAAGAGGAAGTCGACGGCCCAGAGCGCGGAAACGAAGGTATCGCTCACGCCGGCGCGCCCGCCGTTCGACACGGAGTTGCATTCCGCGAGGCGGTAGCCCATCCCCGCGGCGTTCGCGGCGGCCCGGTGTTCGTCCACCATCGTGAGGTCTTTGGCCAGGGTGGCCGGTAGCAGCAGGTTCTCGACGGAGGGGAAATTGGCCGACTTGGGGTTGGTCGAGCCGCCCGAGAGCGCGTAGAGATGCGAGGTGCCGATCTCGACCTGGCCTGTGAGGCCGACCACGGCGTCCTCGAACCAATGGTCCGGGCGGCGTGCGGTGGCCGGACCCGCGAGGATGATGCCGGGGTTGCGGGCGCGGAGGACTTTGATCGCCGTGAGGGCCTCGGGGAGGTAGGCCCGGCAATCGTAGCCTTTCGGGCGGAGGTCGTGGTTGGGGTAGAGGTTGGGTTCATTGCCGACCTCGAAGGCCAGCACGGACGTCGCGCCGACCTTGAGCGCGTAGGCGGCTTCGTCCGCGGAAGCCGCCGGCTGGTTGCCGGCGAGGTTGAGGCCGTGCAGGCATTTCCACCCCGTGGCCTTCAGGAAACCATAAAGGTCGTCCAAGGTCGCGCGACCGATCACGGCCAAGCCGGTCGATTTATCCAGGGCGGCGGTGGCGCCCGACTCCCAGCGCGTGAGTTCGACCTTGTTGCCGCCGAGGCGCAGCGTGCCCGCGCCGAGGTTGCGGTGGAGGTTGATGAGGGTGGCGTTGGCGGGCGTGAAGTGCGGTTCCACCAGTGCGTTCTTCTCGTAGCTGATTCCCAGGAAGTCAGCGGGGATGCGCGCTCCCGGTCGGTCGAAGTCGACGGTGACCGTGGCGGACTCGGCACCGCTGACCGCGGCGCCGCACGCCAGGAGAAGGAAGGCGCGCCGCATCGGGTCAGCCCTTGCGGATCGCGCGAAACGACCGCCAGACCGCCCACATCAGCCCCAGGGACAAGGCGAAGCCGGCCGCGTAGGCCAGCCGCCAATAGGCGGGCACGCCCGGTTCGCCGGCCGCGAGGAAGCCGTAGACGCACAGCCCCGCGGCTCCGAGGAGGAAGAGGGCGCGGAAGGCGAGGAGTACGATCAGGAGGCCTTGCATCGCGACAAGGTGGGGCGGGCGTGGGCCGAGGTCAAGGGGACGTCACTTGCCCATCTTCACAAACTCGTCCTTCGTCAGTTCACCGTTTTTATCGTGGTCGAACTTCCCGAAGTTCTCAGCCGCGTGGGCCGGATCCTTCTGCTTGGACATGTACTCGTCCTTGGAGAGTTTACCGTCCTTGTTGACGTCACGTCGCTCGAACATGGCGGTCCGCTCCTTCTCGACGTCCGCGACCGCGGGCTTCGTGGCTGGCGGGGCGAGCTTCGGCGCGGTGGCGTCCTCGTCCTGTTTCTTCGCCGGCAGGTCCACGACGTTCTTCTTCCCCTTCAGGATCTTTTTCGCGTTCGGGTCGGCCGCGGGGATGGGCGGCGGCAGGAACTTGGCGAGCCGGGCGATCACCTCCTGGTGCTCGGGTTTCTTGGCCAGGTTTTCCGGCTCCAGCGGGGCGTTGACCTCGTCGTACAGCTCGGTGTCGACGATGCGGTTATCCTCCAGGCTGCGCCAGAGGGTGAGGCGCCAGCGATCGTCGCGGATGCTGTAGCCCATGACGTCGCGCTTGGCCGTGCCCTTGGCGCCCTCCTTCTTGGTAAGGCCCGCGCTCTTGGGGTACTGGCTGATGGCGACGGGCTTCACGGTCGCCTTCGGGTTCTCCAGCACCGGCTTCAGGCTGACGCCGTCCACGTCGGGCTTGGGCAGACCGCAAAGTTCGGCGAGGGTCGGGTACACGTCCACGAACTCGACCAACGAGTTGCTCTTCTGGCCCGCGGTCTTCTGGCCGGGGAAGCTGAAGAGCAGGGGGACGCGCGCATCGACCTCGAAGTTGGTGTGCTTGCCCCACTCCTCGTGGTCGCCGAGTTTCCAGCCGTGGTCGCCCCAGAGGACGATCACCGTGTTGTCGGCGATGCCTTCCTTCTCAAGGGCGTCGAGCAGGATGCCCAGGTTGGCGTCGGTGTAACTGACGGCGGCGTAATAGCCGTGCCGCACCTGGCTCGCGAAGGCGGCGGGCAGGGGGGTGCGCGCGAGCTTCTTGTCCTTGGGCGGCACGTTGGTGTAGGCGCGGAACTCGCCGCTGTCGCTGTCGCCGACGTAGGCGGGGGCGCCGACGGGGAAAGGGCTCGACGTGTCGGGCAGTTTCGCGGGGTCGTAGAGATCCCAGTATTTCTTCGGGGAGACGAAGGGCAGGTGGGGCTTGGAAAGGCCGACCGCCAGGAAGAACGGCTGGTCCTTCTTTTTCAGCTCGGCGATGGTCTGGGCCGCCAGTCGGGCCGTCTTGCCGTCCGTGTAGAAGTCGTCGGGCACGTCGCCGGCCTCGAAGGCGACACCTTTGCCCTTGTTCTTGGGGTCGTTCTTCACGACGCCGTCGGCGGTCGGTTCCTTCGCGTACGTCGGGGCCTTGGGGGTCATCCAAGGGGTCGACCAGGTCGGTTCGTCATCGAAGCCGCCATGGAAGATCTTGCCCATGCCTTGGGAGAAGTAGCCATGCTCCTTGAAGTATTGCCCGACAGTCTTGACGTTGGGGAGGGCTTCGCGGAAGTGCGTCTCGAGGTCCCAGACCCGGGTCGCATCCGGGCGTTTCCCGGTCATGATGGAGGCGCGCGAGGGGCTGCAGATCGCCTGCTGGCAGTAGGCCCGGTTGAAGACCATGCCGCGCGCGGCCAGGCGGTCGAAGTTAGGCGTCTTGATCACCGGATTGCCGTAGCAGCTCAGTTCCGGGCGAAGGTCATCGACCGCGATGAAGAGGACGTTGGGGCGGCGGGCTTCGGCCGCCGACAGCCCGGTAAGCAGCAGCGATGCGGATAATGAGGCGAGGAACCGGGTGAGATGCATGTAGGTCAAACCCCCTTGCGGGGCGAAGGTTTCGTCCGTGGTCGTGGGTGGTCGGGCTTTCGCCCGTCCTGCCGGATCATTCGCCGATCGCGGCTTTCAGTCGGTAGTGGGCCTTGTTCCATTCCCCCACGGTCTGCGCATAATCGAGGCGTGACTGGATGAGGTCCTGCTGGGACTGCAACGTCTCTAGGACGACGCCGACGGCGAGCTCCTTGCGTTCAAGCGACAGTCGGTAGCCCTGCTCGGCGTTCCGCACGGCCTCCTCGGCGATCTTGACCTGCTCCGCGAGGTAATGAATCCCCGCATGGGCCTCGACCACCTGGCGGACGATCTCGTCGCTGGCCTTGGCCCGGCTGAGCTCGGCTTGCCGGAGGCGCGAGCGGGCGCCGTCCTGCCGGGCGCCATCGAACAGCCCGCCGGCGCCGATCTTCCAGGAAAGCGTGACGAGGGTATCCGTGCTGCCGTCGAAGTCCCGCCGCGCCGAGCCGGCGCTGCCGCCCAGACCGCCCGCGAAGACCTGCGCCCCGAGCGTCGGGTAGAGCGGCGCATAAGCGGCGGCGTCCCCCTGGTGGGTGGCCGCCTGTTGCAGCGCCGCGGCCGCTTGGATTTCTGGCCGGCGGGCAAGGCCGATCCGGACGAGGTCGTCGAGGCGGCGGGCCTCGAAGCCCACGGCGAGGGGGAAGGGACGTTCGTCCGCGGGCAGCAGTTCCTCGGTGATCTTCAGTCGCAGTACCTGGGCGAGACGCGCGGACTCGGCGCGGCGTTGCTCCTGGGCCTGGCTGAGTCGTAACGCGATCCGGCTGACCTGCGCGGCGGCGCGGAGTTCATCCCCCTTGAAGGCGACGCCGGCGGTCACTCCCTGCGCGAGCTGCGTGCGGTACTCGCGGGCGTTGCGGGCGGCGTCCGTGAGCAGCGTCACGGCGTGGTGCGCCCGGGCGAGTTCGAAATAAGTGGTGGCGCCGGCGAGCACCGTCTGGCGTCGCTGCGCATCGAGCTGGTGCTCCGCGGCACGCGCGGTCTGCTTGGCGGCGAGACGCCGGTACACGGCTTCGCCGAGCTCGAGGGAGACCCCGAGGGTGGCGCCGGCGGAGACAGATTCCTTGGTGATGTCGCTCACCTGGCCGACGATATCCTGCAGCTGGCCGGAGTGCTTGCGGTAGGCGACGCCGGGCGAGAGCGTCGGGAAGAGCGCCCAGGTGGCGCTATCGGCCGCGGCGCGGGCCTCGCGGAGGCGGGCCGCCGCGAGTTGGACGTCGATCGCCTCGGCACCCGCCAGTCGCAGGACGGTGACCAGGTCGACCGTCGCCATCGCCGTGGCGGGGGCGGGGGCGGGGGTCTGCGCCCGGAGAAGCCCCGTCGCGGCGAGCAGGAGGGCGAGGAAGCCGAAGGTGCGGCTCATCGGGTCAGCGTAACGGCCTGGCCGTCGGTGAGCGTGGCGGTGCCGACCACGAGGACGTCCTCGTCGGGCTTGAGGCCATCGAGGATCTCGAGGTTCGTCCCGTCGTTGAAGCCGGCCTTGAGCACGCGTCGACGGGCCTTGCCGGCTTCATGGACGTAGGCGGTGGCGACGGCCTTCTCCATGATCACGGCGGTCAGGGGCAGCAGGCGGACGCCCCGGTGCGTCTCGATGCCGAGGCGGACGTTGGCGTACATGCCCGGCTTCAGGGCACCGTCGGGATTGGGTAGGACGGATTCGATCAGCATCGTCTTGCTCGGGTTCTCGAGTACGCTGGAAAGACGCGTCAGCTGGGTCGCGTACGGTTTCGCGCCGGCGGCCTCGGCGAGGACGCTCACGGGCTGGCCCGGGGCGGCCAGGCCGGCTTCGCTCTCCGGCAGGGCGGCCTGCACGCGCACGGTGGCGAAGTCGGTCAGCACGAAGAGGGCGGCCGGGCCGGCGCCGCCGCCGGTCGCCGCCGGGACGAAGGCGCCGACATCGACGGAGCGTCGGCTGATGACGCCGGCGAAAGGAGCGCGGATCAGGGCGAAACCGAGGAGCGTGGCGTTGCGTTCCTGCGCGGCCTTGGCGACGGCGAGCTTGGCGGCCGCGGCGTCGACCTGCTGGCGGGGAACGAGGTCGGGCGCCTGCTTGGCAGCTTCCTGCAAGCGGCGATGCTCGAGCTCGGCGAGGGCGAGCTCGGCGCGGGTGCGCGCCTCGTCGGCGATGAGTTCCGGGACCTCGAGCTCGGCGAGCACCTGGCCCGCGGCCACGCGGTCGCCGATGTCGGCCCGGAGCGCCTTGACGTAGCCGCCGACCTTGGCGTACAGCGCGACCTGCTGGTTCGGGCGGACTTCGCCGAGCAGCTGGACGCTGCGGGTGATGTCGCCGGTCTTGAGCCGCGTGACGGGGAAGTCGGCGGCCGAGAGGGTGAGCGCGCCGAGGAAGAGCGCGAGGAGCTTAGGAGACGGCATGGTCTTTTTGGAAATGGGGGCTGCGGGGATCGTCAGGGTCGACGGAAAGGGAGGCGCGTCCGACGGGGCCCATGATCCAGGCGTAGGCGGCGGGGACGAGCGTGAGCGTGGCGACGGTGCCGAAGATGAGGCCACCCATCACGGCGCGCCCCAGCGGGGCGGTCTGGCTGCCGGCCTCGGACCAGCCGAGGGCCATCGGGATCATGCCCGCGAGCATGGCCAGCGAGGTCATCAGGATGGCGCGCAGGCGCGCGGAGCCAGCCTGGCGGGCGGCGTCCGCGGCCGAGGCGCCGGCGTTTCGGGCCTCTTCGGCGGCGGTGAGCAGGAGGATGGAATTCGCGACGGCGACGCCGACGGCCATGATGGCTCCGATGAAGCTCTCGATGTTCAGCGTCGAGCCGGTGAGTAGGAGCGCGGCGACCACGCCCGCGAGGACGACGCTCAGCGAGGTCAGCACGATCGCGGCGAGCCGGAGGCTCTGGAAGTGGGCGGCGAGGAGCAGGGCGACAATCACGAGCGCGATGGCGAGGCCGCCGCCGAGCCCGGCGAGCAGCTCGCGCAACGGCGGGACCTGGCCGCGCTGGTCGACCTTGACCTTGGCCGGTGGCTTGCCGGCCGCGGCGATGGCGGCATCGATCCGGTCGGCGAGGTGGCCGAGGTCGGTGCCGGCGTAATTGGCGGTCAGGGTCGCCAGCCGCTGCATGTTGTAGCGGTCGTACTGCGCGACGGCGACGCCTTCCTTGAGGGTGGCGATGGAGCGCAGGAGCACAGGCTGCTGGCCGGCGTTGCCGACGGGCAGGTTGCGCAGGTCTTCGACGCTCTTGGTCAAGGCCGCCGGAATCTGCACCTGGACCTGGAAGGCGACGCCGGTCTTGGGGTCGGCCCAGTAATTGGCCAGGATGAAGCGACTCGAGCCGGTAGCCTCGATGACGGAGCGGGCGGCGTCGGCCATCCGGATGCCCATGAGGCCGGCCTTCTCGCGGTGGATGTTCACCTCGAGCGCGGGCGCATCGATGGTCTGGGCGAACTGGAGGTCGCGCAGTTCCGGGATCTTGGCGAGTTCGGTCCGCACGGCTTCGGCGTGGGCGCGGTTGTCCGCGAGGGACGGGCCGCTGACGGCGATCTCGATCGGGGTCGCCGCGCCGAAACTCATGACGCGGCTGACGATGTCGGCGGGCTCGAAGGAAAGGCGGACGGCCGGCAGGGCGGCGCCGAGGCGACGGCGGAGGTTCTCCTTGGCGACGTCGAGGTCGACCTTCGCGTCCGGCTTGAGCTGGACCTGCAGGGTGGCCTCGTCGGTGCCGCTGTTCCAGGCGTGCACCAGGTTGACGGGGTAATTCGGGGCGTGCACGCCGACGAGTCCGAGCGTGGTGCCGATGTTCGCGGCGCCGATCTCCTGCTTGATGAGGTCTAGGGCGCGGAGGGCGATCTGCTCCGTCTTGTCGAGCTTGGTGCCGGCGGGGGCGCGCAGGCGCACCTGCAACTGGCCGTTGTTGGCGGGCGGGAAGATTTCCCGGCCGAGTTTCGGACCGAGGGTCGCGAGGAAGGTCGCGGCGAGGGCGACGCCGCCGAGGACGACGAGGGCCTTGCGGGCGAGCGCGACGTCGAGCAGGGCCGCGTAGCGGGCCTTGACTTGGGCGAAGAAACCCGGGGCGTGCGCGCCGTCCTCCTTGAGCAGCCAGACGGCGAGGACGGGCAGCAAGGTGGAGGAGAGGACATACGAGGCGATCATGCTGAAGCCGACCGCGAGCGAAAGAGGAAGGAAGAGGGCCTGCGCCGGGCCTTCCATGAACAAGGAGGGGAGGAAGACGGCCACGACGCACGCCATGGCCAGGAAGCGCGGCCCGGCGGTCGCGGCGATGGCGTCGCGCACCGCCCGCGCCACGGGACGTCCTTTCTCGCGTTCCTGCTGGATGGCTTCGATGGCCACCGTGGCCTCGTCCACGAGGATACCGACCGCCAGGGCGAGCCCGCCCAAGGTCATCAGGTTGATGGTCTGCCCGCAGAGCCACAGGCCGAGCAGGGCGATGAGCAGGGCGAGGGGGATGTTGACGACGACGACGAGCGTGCTGCGGGCGTCGCGGAGGAAGAGGAAGACCATCAGTCCGGTCAGGATCGCGCCGAGCACGGCTTCGAGGAAGAGGTCATGGATGGCCCGTTCGACGATCGGGCTCTGGTCCATCTCGTACGAGACCTTGATGTCGGCCGGGACGGCGTTCTGGAAGACGCCGAGGTTGCGTTTGACGACCTCCGCCACGGCCAGGGTCGAGGCGTCGGAGCGCTTGGTGACGGGGATGTAGACGGTGCGGCGCCCGTCCACGAGGGCATAGCTCGTCACGGCGTCCGCACCATCCACGACCTGCGCGAGGTCACGGATGAGCACGGGCGGGTTCTGGCCGGCCCGCACGGGGACGGTCTCGAGGTCCTTGATGTTGCGGACGGTGGCGTTCACCGGGACCAGGAGGTTCTGGTCCCCGAGGACGAGGTTGCCCGCCGGCAGGATGGCGTTGGCGCCGGCCAGGGCGGCGGCGACCTCCTCGGGCGCGACGCCCGTGCTTCGCAGGCGGTCGGGGTTGAGGTTGACGAGGATGGTGCGGGCGCTGCCGCCGAAGGGCGGGGGCGCCGAGACGCCGGGCAGGGTGGCGAAGAGCGGGCGGACAGTGTTCAGCGCGGCGTCCTGCAGCTGCGCGACGGAACGCGTCTCGCTCGCGAAGACGAGCTGACCGATCGGCACGCTGCCGGCGTCGAAGCGCATGACGAACGGCGGCACGGTGCCCGGCGGCATCATGGCGCGCGAGCGGTTCACGTAGCCGATCGTCTCGCTCATCGCCTGGGACATGTCGGTCCCGGGGTGGAACTGGAGCTTCATCACCGCGGCGCCCTGGATGTTCTTCGATTCGACGTGCTCGATGCCGGTGATGTAGAGGAAGTGGTATTCGTAATAGAACGTGAGGAAGCCTTCCATCTGGGCGGCGTCCATGCCGCCGAACGGCTGGGCGACGTAGATTGTCGGTACGTTCAGGGGCGGGAAGACGTCCTTGGCCATGCGGTTCAGGCCGAAGAGGGCCGCGAGGACGAGTCCGACGACCCCGACCACCAAGGTGACCGGCCGGCGAAGGACCAAGGAAAGGAGATTCATGGGGTTGGGTAGGGCAACCTCGGCCCGCGGCAAAGGTTGCCTCGGGAGTGTGTCAAATGCGTGACAAAGTCAACGGGTCGCCCTTCCGGCAGGTCCCGGGCGGGGTTTCCGGTGGCCGCATCGGTTGCTTAGCGCCCGAAATGCTCGCGCGCGGTCTGCTGGAAAACCCGCCGGATTTCGCTCCCGTCGGAGTTGGGGAGATCGGTGCGCTGAATCAGCAGGACATAGGCCCGCCGGCGCACCGGGTCGATCCAGGCCTGGGTGCCATAGGCGCCGCCATGGCCGAAGGAACCCGGGCTGAGGCTCTCGGTGACGCCTTGCGGCTGGTGGACGAGATGGAAGCCGAGACCCATGTGCATGCCGGGCGCGAAACTCACCTTCGGCAGGTCGCCGAGCTGGTTCGTCGTCATCAGTTTTAAGGTCTCGGGGTGTAGGTAACGATGCCCGTCCAGTTCACCTTCGCGCAGGATCATCTGGCAGAGCTGGGTCAGATCCTCCGCGGTGGAGAACAGGCCGCCCGCAGGGATGGCCGTGCGGCGGCGGTCCGAGAGCGGTGAGCTGAAGCGGCTGTTACCGGCCGCCACGAGCGCCCCCGTGGTCTTTTCCTTGCCGTAGGGCGTGGCCTGACGCGCGGTCAGCTCGCCGGTCGGCCAGAACGACGTGCTCTCCATGCCGAGCGGGTCAAGGAACCGACGCTGCACGAAGTCCGCATAGGGTTGCCCGCTGACGATCTCGATGATCCGTCCGAGCGTGTTGATACCCGCGTTGCTGTAGGCCCACTTGGCGCCGGGTTCCGCGAGGAGCGGCTGTCGTCCGTAGAAGTCGGTCATCGCTGCTAGGCTGAGCGTGTCGACTGGTTGGCCGGCAGGGGTGGGCGACGCGCCGGTCAGGCCGCTCGTGTGGGTGAGCAGGTCGCGGACCGTCACGGCGCGGCGAGGTTGGGCGGGACCGGACTTCGTCGTCAGCGTCTGGGCGCGGAAAGCGGGCACGAACTTGCTGACCGGGTCGTCGAGCCCCAGCTTGCCTTCCTCGACGAGCATCAGCACGCCCATGGCCGTGATCGGCTTGGTCATCGAGGCGATCCAGAACACCGAGTCCCGGCGCATGGGGCGCTGGCTCTCGATATCCGCCAGTCCGAAGGCCTCCAGCGCGATCGCCCCGCGGGGCGCCACGACCACGGTCACCGCCCCGGCGAACTCGCCGCGGTCCTGCAGCTCCTGCAGGGCATAGCTGAAGACCGCATTCTGCTCATGCAGGTCGGGCCGCGGGCTGGCGTCCGCGGCGGGCTCCCGGTGGCAGCCGGTCGCGAGGAGGACGGCGAGGAGGGCGGGGAGGAGAGGGCGCATCGTCGGTAGGGGAGGAATGTCGCCCCGCCGCCCGGAGTCAACGGAAGTGGCGGTTGCCTGCCGGCCGCGGGCGGCTATCACAACTCGCACCCCGTCATGCGTCTGCTCCGCACCCTCTATTTTCAGGTCCTGCTCGGTATCCTGCTCGGCGGTTTGCTCGGCTATTTCTATCCGGCGCTCGGCGTCCAACTCAAGCCCCTTGGCGACGCGTTTGTCGCGCTCATCAAGATGCTCATCGGTCCGATCATCTTCGCCACCGTGGTGGTCGGCCTCGCCGGCATGGGCGACCTCCGGCGCGCCGGCAAGGTCGGTCTCCGCGCCCTGATCTATTTCGAAGTCGTCACCACCCTGGCTTTGGTCGTCGGACTCGTGGTGGCCAACGTCTTCACCCCTGGCGCTGGCCTCCACGCCACCCCGGCGACCTTGGACGCCCAATCCGTGGCCGCTTACACCGCCGCCGCGCAGTCGCTCGGGATCGTCGATACACTGTTACATCTCATTCCCCGCACGTTCGTCGCGGCCTTCGTCGACGGCGACCTCCTGCAGGTGTTGCTCATCTCGGTGCTCTTCGGGCTCGCGCTCAACCGCCTCGGCGAACACGGCCGGCCGGTGCTCAACCTGCTCAATGACGTCTCCCGGGTCTTCTTCGGGATGGTCTCGCTCGTCACGGCGTTCGCCCCGCTGGCCGCCGCCGGCGCCATGGCCTTCACGCTGGGTAAGTTCGGCGCGGGCGCCCTGTCCCAGCTCGCGCACCTGATGCTCTGCGTCTACCTCACCTGCGCCGTCTTCATCTTCGTGGTGCTCGGAGCCATCGCGCACCTCGCCGGCTTCAGCCTCCGCAAGATCCTGCGGCTCATCAAGGACGAGCTCCTCCTCGTGGTCGGCACCTCCTCCTCGGAGACCGCCTTGCCTGGGCTGATGGCCAAGATGGAGCAGGTCGGATGCGCCCGGCCCACCGTCGGGCTCATCGTCCCCGCCGGGTATTCCTTTAACCTCGACGGCACCTGCATCTACCTGACCTTGGCCGCGCTCTTCATCGCGCAGGCCACGGATACCCCGATGACCTTGGGTCAGCAGCTCGGGTTGCTCGGCGTGCTGCTCATCACCTCGAAGGGCGCCGCCGGCGTCACCGGCAGCGGCTTCATCACCCTCGCCGCCACGCTGGCGACCACGGGCGGCATCCCCGTGGCGGGCATCGCGCTGATCCTCGGCGTCGACCGCTTCCTCTCGGAGGCCCGGGCCGTGACCAATTTCATCGGTAACGCCGTCGGCACGTTGGTCGTGTCTCGTTGGAACGGGGATTACGACGCGACCAAGGGAGCGGACGTTTTGCGCTGAGGGTCAAATTTTCCAGCCGTCGCGGTAACCTTTGCGCACGAAGCCGTCGGCTGCGGCGTGGTTCGCGATGCGCAGGCCCGGGGCGTCCCAGACCAGCCGCTGCCCGCTGAAGCGGGCGGCCACCGTGCCCAGCAGGACCGCTTCGGTCAGCGGGCCGGCGTAGGCGAAGTTGGCGGAGGTCTCGTGACCCTGCAGGGCGGCGTCGACCCAGTCGTGGTAATGGTTGCGGTGGTCGGCCGGCTTGATTGCCGCGACCGTTCGATCGTCTTTCTCGCCGGCGTCGAGGCGCCGCTGGCGGCGCGCCCGTTCCCCCGGGCTCAGGTTCAGCCCGAACGTTTCCTCGGGGTAGAGCGTGGGCATGCCGACATGCGGCAGGACCATGGCGCCGTGTTCGCCGACGAGGATGGAGCCATTGGCGGGCAGGGTGCGTCCGGCGGGCATCCGGGCCAAGGCGAGGTCGGGCAGCCGTCCGCCGTCGTACCAGTGCAAGGTCACGCCCTCGGGGGCGGTGAACGGTGTCGCCGGGAAGGTCCAGCGGACCGTTTCCTGTTCGCACCAGGTTTCGGGATTCAGGCCGGTGGAGTCCGCCTGCGCATCGATCGGCGCGCCCAGTTTCAGGGCCGTGAAAATCGGGTCGAGCAGGTGACAGCCGAAGTCGCCCAGCGTGCCGCTGCCGAAGTCCAGCCAATCGCGCCAGTTGAACGGGTGGTAGACCGCGGGCGCGTAGGGTCGGGCCGCCGCCGTGCCCAACCAGAGGTCCCAGGCCAGACCCGGGGGCACCGGGCCTGCCGGCGGGCGGGTCGCGAGCTTCGTGTAGCCGTTGCCCTTGTTGGTCAGCCAGGAATGCGTCGCGCGCACCTTGCCGATGCGACCCTCCTGGATCAGCCGCACCGCGGTCCGGTATTCCGAGCGGGAATGGATCTGGTTGCCCATCTGCGTGCGGACCCCGTGCCGGGCCGCCTCCAGCCGGAGCAGGCGGGCCTCCTCGATCGAGTGCGCCAGCGGCTTCTGCAGGTAGACATGCTTCTTCATCCGCATCGCCAGCAGCGCCGGCAGGGCATGCATGTGGTCGGGCGTCGAGACGATCGCCGCGTCGAACCCGTCGCCCAGCTGCGCGAACATCGCGCGGAAGTCCGCGTGGTGCGGGACGCCCGGGAAGGCCGCGTCGGCGTGGCGGAAGCGCCCGGCGTCGACGTCGCAGAAGCCGACGTATTTCACGGCGGCGTGGGAGCCGATCTCCTTGATGTCGTCGAAACCCTTGCCGTCGCAACCGACGGCCACGACCTGGAGGCGGGAGTTGAGGTTGCGGGCGCGGACCAGCGCGGGGAAACCGAGGGTGGCGACGGCGGCGGTCGTGAGGAAGCGACGGCGGGAGAGGCTCATGGGGTTACGACACGCTGGCGGTCCGGGCGTTCCCCGCAACCGGCGAATGGATCAGGTGCCGAACTGCGGGTGGCCTTCGATGCGGGCCTCGAGGGCCGCGCGGGCCGCCTCGTCCAGTCCTTCCGGGAACTTCGCCGACGAACGGCGCCAGCGGTCGAGCCAGGGCTTGCCCAGCAGGTCATAGCGGCAAGGGGTCGCGTAACTGGGCGTCAGGGCGACGATGGTCTCCTTTTTCACGCCGGTGCCCGTGCCGATCGCGACGTGGAAGCCGGCGTTGAGCAGGGCCACGCGGACCGCGGTGGAGGCGGAGTAAGTGAAGAGCTCGACGGGGCGGGCGTCGCCGAGGAGTCGGCGCAATTCGGCGAAGGCTGCGGGCTGCCAGCAGGCGACGTCGGTCTTGTGCGAGAAGAAGTCGAAGAAGACGAGGTCCGGGCGCGCCGAGGCCTCCGTCGCCTTGGTCCAGAAATCACCGACGTGCAGTTCCCATTCCAGGCCGGCGAACTGGCGGGACTTCCAGGTCCCGCGGGCGAGCAGCGCGTCGGGGCCCGAATGGCGCAGGTACTCGAAGCGGTTCTTGTGGGTCATCGCCAGCCGCAGCGAATCGAGGTCGGACTCGAAGCTGATGACTCGCAGCGGGCGTACCGGGCCCTTGGCGGCCTCGGTCTCGTAGCAGCGGATCGCGGCCATCGCGTTGGCGGCCGCGCCCAGGCCGAGGTCCCAGATGACGAGCGGCTCGGCCGTGGCGGCGTCGGCGTCCGCGGGCAGCCGGAGGCGCTCCGCCAGTCCCGATTGGTCGACGTACAGCGCCTGGGCCTCGACCATCGGCGGGGTGTGCGAGTGCATGATCTCGCCCGAGGAAATCTGGCGGATGCTCGCGAAGCCCTCCTCCGCGACGTGCACCTCGTAGTCGCCCAGGGTGCGCGGGCGGCGTTCCTTGCCGACCTTCGGCGGGACCGCCGGGTGGTCCATGTCCTCGACCTGCAGGAACTGGCGCTTCGCTTGGTAGAGCGCGAGGAAGCGGTCCTCGAGGATGCTCTGGCGGATCTCGCGCATCAGCTGGTGGTAGAACCAGATGTTGTGCTGGCCGAGCAACGTCCAGCCCAGCGGCTCCTGCGTCTTGGTCAGGTGGTGCAGGTAGCCGCGGGAGTACTTGCGGCAGACCGGGCAACCGCAGGCCGGGTCGATCTTCTCCTCGGAGAACTTGTAGACCGAGCGGCGGAGCTGGAGGATCCCGCGGGAGGTGAAGGCCGTGCCGAACTGCGCGACCTTGTTCGGGATGATGCAGTCGAACATATCGACGCCGCGGTGGACGGCCTCGAGTAGGTCGAGCGGCGTGCCCACGCCCATCAGGTAGCGGGGGCGGTCCGCCGGCAGCATCGCCGCGGCCACCTCGCACATGTCCTCGCGCTGGTGCTTCTCCTCGCCCACGGCCAGGCCGCCGATGGCGAAGCCGTCGAACGGCAGCTGCGTCAGGCCGTCGGCGCTCTCCTGGCGGAGGTCCGGGTACAGGGCGCCCTGGACGATCGCGAACATCGACTGCGGCGAGTCGCCCCGGGCCGCGAGGCTGCGGACGGCCCAGCGCTGGGTGATCTCGAGCGCCGCGCGGGCCGTGGCCTTGTCCGCGGTGGACGGGATGCACTGGTCGAGCACCATCATGATGTCGCTGCCGATCGCCATCTGCGTCGCGATGCTCACCTCGGGACTGAGCATGAGTTTCTGCCCGTCGACGTAGCTGCGGAACTCCGCGCCTTCCTCGCCCATGGAGCGGGCGTGGGGCAGGGAGAAAATCTGGAAACCGCCCGAATCCGTGAGGAAGGATTTTTCCCAGCCGGTGAAGCGGTGGATGTCGCCGAACTTCCGGAAGACCTCGGGGCCCGGACGCAGGAGCAGGTGGTAGGTGTTCGCCAGCAGGATCTGCGAGCCCGACTCGAGCAGGGTGTCGAAGGTCTGGGCCTTCACCGTCGCCTGCGTGCCGACGGGCATGAAGAGGGGCGTCTTCACCTCGTTGTGCAAGGTGCGGAAGGTCGCGGCGCGGGCCCGGGAGCCGGTGGCCAAGGCCTCGAGCTTGAAGTTGAGCCGCGAAGGGAGCATGTCGGCGAAGGGCTAGGGAGGAACCCGGCGCAAGGCAAGGATGCACGCGCCGGCGGGATTTCGCTCGCTCCCTCTGCGCGGGATGCGCTGTCTCCCGGGATGAACCGCCCGTCCTGCCCGGAATGCACGCTGAGCGAGACGCTGGCCCATGCGAAGCATTGGGAGTGCGGGGTCTGCGGGTTCGAATGGCCGAAGACGGCGGCGGAGCTCGGTCCCCTTGAGGTCGATGGCCCGCGGGTGGTGAAGGATGCCAATGGAACGGTCCTCGCTGACGGCGACACCGTGGTCCTGATCAAGGACCTCAAGCTGCGCGGGTCCTCGGGCGTGATCAAGGGCGGCACCAAGGCCAAGAACATCCGCCTGGTCGACGGGGACCACGAGATCGACTGCAATATCGACGGCGCGCAGATCGGCCTCAAGGCCGAGTTCGTCAAGAAGGCCTGACCGACTTACTTCTCGATCGCGAAACGGTCAATCTCCTCGCCCTTGGCGTTGACGGCGCGGAGCTCGAAACGCTTCGCCGTCAGGTCGAGGACAGCGAAGGAGTGCTGCGTGTCGTAGAGCTTGGCGTTGAAGGGCGCGTAGTTGTCCTTCCCGCCGTTCGGGAGCTTGCCGAGGTTCTTGTCGACCGTCCCGGTGTAGAGCTTGGCGCCGCCGCCGCCGGCCACGATGTAGATCACGCCCTTGGGGCGCGTCTGGCCGGTCGCATCATAGACGTCGTCGATGGTGAAGGCGCCGTTGACGTAGGACGGCGGGATTTTCGGCGCGCCGGACGGTTCGGCCTTCGCGGCCTCCTTCGGGTCCTCGGGTTTGGCCGCGACGATTGTCCCGTGCGGGCTGAACTTGAACGGCTTGCTCCGCTGGTAGTTGTGCACGTGTCCCGCAAAGACCACATCGACCCCTTGCGCCTCGAAGATGGGCGCCAGTTTGCGGGAACGCTGGTCGCCGTAGTGGCTCGTGGTGACTTGGAAGGGCGGGGCGTGCAGGCAGACGATCTTCCAGGGCTGCCGGGAGGCCTTGAGGTCCTGTTCGACCCAGGCCGCCACCTTGGGGTCGTCGCCCTTGCCTGTGCTCGCGTTGCTCAGCACGACCACGTGGGCCGGACCGTAGTCGAACGAGTAGAAGTCGAGCGCGGGGTAGGTGGCGCCGGCGAGGCGCCGAAACTTCGCGCCTTCCTCCGACTTCGGCAGCTGGGTGGTCCACGCGCCTTCGCCGGGGCCGTTCAGCGGGGCGGTGAAGAAGTAGTAGGCCGCGAAGGCGTCCGGCAGCGTCGGGCTCAGCTTGCCGACCAAGGCGTCGTGGTTGCCGAGGACCGCGTAGAAGGGGATCGTGGCCATCAGCGGCGCCCCGGTCTTCTCGGAGGCCGCGGCAACGTTCACGTAAGTCGGCCAGTAATGCTTGAAGTAATGGAAGCTCCGGCCGCTGGGGTAGACGATATCGCCCAACGCCACCAGGGCGTCGGGTTTCTCCTGGGCGATACGGTAGGCGATCGTGTTCTGGCCCGTCTTGCCGTCGGCGAGGTCGCCCACCAGCAGCAGGCGCGTCGGTTGGTCCGGGGTTTTGCGGGCGCGGGCGGTGCGTTCGGCGAAGACCTTGCCGCCGGCGCGGAGCACGTAGGTGTATTCGGCGTTGGGCGTCAGGCCGGGCAGCGAAGCGACGAAGCGCACGTACTGCTGCGGCTTCTCCGCCGGCGTTAGCGCCTTGGCGGGCGGCGGGGTGAATTCGAACTCGGTCCGGGCGATCTTCGCGGCCGCCGGCGGCAGGCCCTTGGGCGCGTATTCCAGGGTGAAGGTCGCGGTCGTCGGCTCCGCGATCCAGATGACCTTGACCTCATCGGTCGCACCCAAGGTACCCTGCGGGCCCGGTTGGACGTAGGGCTGCACGAGGAGGGTGGTCTCGGCGGCGACGGCGGCGATGACGCCGAGCAGCAGGGAGGGGAGGAAGGCCATGGGGTGGTGAGTGTCTAGGGCCGCCGGGCGGGGCCTCAACCGAATTCCCTGCCGCCCGTCATTTCGCGGTAGGTTTGAACCAGCCGGTCGATGCCATCCACTCGCCCGCGTTGCGGGTCCAGCCGTCGACCGGGTACTTGGTCACCCGGGTCCCGAAGCCGTGGCCACCCTGCGCGTAGACGTGGATTTCCGCCGGGAGGTTCTGGCGCTTGTATTCGATGTAGAGTTTTGCGGCCTCGAGCGGGTTGGCGCCGTCGTTATGAGCGACCACGAAGAAGCAGGGCGGGGCGTCGGCCGGGACGGAGAATCCTTCGCGGAACTTGGTCTTGTCCTCCTTCTCGAGGAAGCCGCCGCCGTAGACGAAGATCGTGAAGTCCGGGCCGCGCGGGTCGTCGACGCCGGGTTTCTGCGGGTAGGTGCGCGCGGCGCGATCCCAGGACGCGTGGCCGACGAGGTTGGCGCCGGCGGAGAAGCCGAGGACGCCGACGCGTTGCGGGTCGACCCGCCAGTCGGCGGCGCGGTGACGGACGACGCCCAGCGCGCGCTGCAGGTCCTGCACGGGGTATCGGTACGGGATGGCTTCGTCGGAGGTCGGCGTGCGGTAGCGCAGAAGCACGGCGGTGACGCCGAGCTGGTTCAGCCAAGCGCAGACGCCGGTGCCTTCGTTGTGGGTGGAGAGGAACCAATAGCCGCCGCCGGGGCAGACGATGACGGCCGCGCCGTTCGGGTTGGCGGCCGGGTAGACCGTGATCGAAGGCTCGTTGATGTGCGTCTCATGTCCGGGCGTGCTACCTTGCGGGCCGATGCGTTTGAGCGTCGCCTCGGAAGGCGCGACGCGCGGGCCGAGTTCGGCGGTCTCGAAGAGCTTGATCGGCAGGGGTGTTTCGGCGGCGCCGGCGAAGGCGGCGACCAACAGCAGGACGCAGGAACGGAGGGGCATAGGGTTTTCTTTGGACAGCGCTCCCCGCCTTTGGTGCCAACAAAAAGGCCGCCCGGGTGGGCGGCCTGAGCGTCGCTGGCGGGCGACTTAGGCGATGGCCTTGAGGTAGAGCTCGTTGGCCTTCTTCCAATCGACCACCTTCCAGAAGGCGTCGACGTAGTCCGGGCGACGGTTCTGATACTTCAGGTAGTAGGCGTGTTCCCAGACGTCGAGGCCGAGGATCGGCGCGCCGTTGACGTCGGCGACGCCCTTCATCAGCGGGCTGTCCTGGTTGGGCGTGGAAGTCACGGCGAGGGACTTGTCAGCTTTGACGACGAGCCAAGCCCAGCCGGAACCGAAGCGGGTGGTCGCGGCGACCTTGAACTTAGCCTTCAGGCCGTTCTCGCCTTCGAGGCCACCAAAGGCCTTGGTGATGGCTTCGCCAAGGGCACCGACCGGCTCGCCGCCGCCGTTGGGCGAAAGGCTGTTCCAGAAGAATGTGTGGTTGGCGTGACCGCCGGCGTTATTGCGGACGGCGGTGCGGATGGATTCGGGGACCTTGGCGAGGTCGGCAATCAGCGCGTCGACGTCGCTGCCGGCGGCGAACGCGGGCTCCTTGGCGAGGGCGGCGTTGAGGTTGGTCACGTAGGCGTTGTGGTGCTTGCCGTGGTGGATCTCCATGGTCGCCTGGTCGATGTGCGGCTCGAGGGCGTTGTGGGCGTAGGGCAGGGGGGCGAGGGTGTAGCTCATGGTTTTGGTGGAAGAGGTTTGGGCGGAGAGGGAAGTGGCGCCGAACGCGGCGGCGGCGAGGGAGGCTTTGCCGATGAAGTCGCGTCGATGCATGGGTACAGGTTGATGAATTGCCGTAGGGGTCAAGCCGGGGCGGAGGAATCTCGCCCGCGCTTGAGGTTGAAGTAGGCTTGGAGGATCTCCTTGCAGGGACCTTCGAGGATGCCGCCGATCGCGTTGACGCGGTGGTTGAGCTTGGGGAGCGAATGGAGCGAGGTGGCCCCGCCGAGGCAGCCCATCTTGGGGTCGCCCCAGCCGTAGACCACCCGCCCGAGCCGGCTCATGATCGTCGCACCGGCGCACATCGGGCAGGGCTCCTTGGTGACGTAGAGCGTGCAGTCGTTGAGGCGCCAATCGCCGATTTTCCGAGCCGCCTGCGTGATCGCGAGCATCTCGGCATGGGCCGTCGGGTCGCCGGCGCGTTCGACCTCGTTATGGGCCGCCGCGATGATCTCGCCGCCCCGTTCGATGACGGCGCCGATGGGTACCTCGTCGAGGCGCCAGGCGTCCACGGCGAGGTTGAAGGCGAGCGACATGAAGAAAGCGTCATCCCGGACCAGCTGCGACGGGCGCAGCTTGTCGAACGGGCAGGTGAGCCCGGGGCGGGGGGTGGGAGCGTCGCCATCCATCGTGACAGCAGGACAGTCCAAGCCCGCCTTTTAGGCAAGCGGGGAGGGCGGGATACGGGGATTGACTCCCCCGTGGGTTCGGGCAGGACTCAAGGCCTACAAGGCATGGCTGAAGAACCCGTTATCGAACTCGAAGGCAAAATCCTGCAAGTGCTCCCTGGCACGATGTTCCGGATCGAGCTCCCCAATAAGCACGTCGTGCTGGGCCGCATCTCCGGTCGCCTCCGCAAGAACTTCATCCGCATCAACCCCGGTGACCGCGTGAAGGTCGAGATGAACCCCTCGGACCTCAGCCAGGCCTTGATCGTCTTCCGCCTGCGCGATGCCGCCCCCCGGCCCTCGTCGCCGCCGCCTCGCCGCCGCTGACCCTCCCGAACCCGGTACCCCCGGGTTTTTTCTTGCCCAGTACTTCGCCCTAATCTATTAAACATTACTCAACTACTCATCATTAACCCCCATGGCTATCTATAACAGCGTCCTCGACACCATCGGTCACACCCCGCTCGTCCGTCTGAACAAGGTCACCGAAGGCCTGCACGCCGAAGTCCTCGTGAAGCTCGAGTTCTTC
>CAIRWP010000298.1 GCA_903882335.1 uncultured Opitutia bacterium
CGCCCAGGTCAAGCAGCTGGCCGAGCTGGCCCTGACCACCCCGGAGCGCGAGGCCCGCATCCGCGAGCTGGAAACCAAGTTTAACCGCCTGAAGACCGACAATGAGACCATGGCCAAGACCTACGGCTTCGACCTCACCCGTCAGTACGTGATCGTCCCGACCAAGGTCGTGGTCCTGACCGCCCTGACCAACGAGGACTATATCAAGGCCAAGGCCACTGCCGGCTTCAAGGAAGAGTCCATCCTCAACGCCGGCGACAAGAAGTTCCTCATCAAGGAAACCGTGACCGGCGCCGCCGAGGTGGAGGCCTTCAAGCTCCAGCTCCAGCGCATCATCGAGGCCAAGCGCGGCCTCCAGCAGCTGGTCGACGCCCAGCCCCGCTTCACCAAGGACGAAGACAAAAAGAAGATCGAGGAGGCCATTGCCAAGACCAAGGCCGATGTCGACGCCGCGGGCGCCGAGTTCAAGAAGGTCCACGGTTACGACATCCCGACCGAGTTCAACCTGCAGACCGCCGAGGCCAAGCTCTACACGCTCCTCAGCGACGACGAGAAGAAGAACCTCGATAAGGCCGCCGAACCCAAGAAGGACGCTCCGGCCGCCAAGTAATTTTCCCCACCCCCACCACCCAACCACCCATCCCACCCAACACCATGACCACCGCCGCCGAAACCCCCGCCACCGCCGAAGCCCCGAAGGGCCCGGTCATCGAGCTCATCCCGCTCGGCAACAACCTGGGCCGCGTCGTCCTGACGATCGCGAACCCCGTCTCGCTCGCCCGCTTCCAGCAGGAGTACGGCACGCTGCTCCAGCAGTTCCAGCGCATCCAGCAGCTGCAGGCCCGCATCCAGTCGGCCCTGACCACCGTCGAGCGCGAAGCCCTCGCCAAGGTCGGTGAATCCGAGGTCAAGGACTTCAATGAGAAGGACGCCGTCTTTGCCAAGGTCTGGAACTTCAATGTCCCGGTCCTCGCCAACCGCCAGACGACCTTCATCAACACCGCCCTGCGTCTCTTCGCCGTCGTCTCCGATGAGGAAGCCGGCAAGGCCCGCGCCGCCAAGGACTTCAAGGAAGAGCAGCTCGTCAAGCGCGACGGCAAGAGCCTCCTCCACACCGCCGACATCCGCGGCTTCGAGTTCGTCGTCCAGTTCGACCAGTTCGCCAAGGTCCTCCAGGCCCGCCGCGACGCCTTCGTCCAGCTGACCCAGCTCCTCGCCAACGCCAAGGATGAAGAGCAGAAGAAGAACATCCAGAAGCAGCTCGACGAGACCCGCGGTCTCCTCGAGAAGGGCAACGAGGAGATGGCCAAGTCCGTCGGCTACTCGATCACCCACAACTACGAGGTCGAAGTCCTCGAGTCTAAGTTCGTCTTCCTCCTCAACCAGGAAGAAGTGAACCAGGTCTCCAGCCTCTTCGCCAACGCCCAGCAGCAGCAGGCCGCCGGCGCCGACGCCCCGAAGGCCGTTGAGGCCCCGAAGGCCGAGGCCAAGAAGGTCGAAGCCAAGAAGTAAGCCTCCCGAAAGCGAAGCTGAACAGGCCCGCCCTCACCGGCGGGCCTTTTTTTGCGCCCGCCCGGGGAAGCTCAGAAGAGCTCGCCTTGCGCCGGGCCGGCCGGATCCGCCGGCTTCGGACGCTTCCTCGTCGGTTCCGGGCCCGGCTCCGCGGGAGCGTTCGCACCGCGCGCGGAGCGGTAGCGCCGCAGGGTCGCGAGCATCTCCATGCGCTCAAGGAAGGCCTCGACGCCGGCCGCATCCTCGGTGACGGGCTCGCCGGGCTCGAAGGCGAAATCCGTGCGGAAGGTGACCAGCCCGAGGTTCGCGCGGATACGGTCAGCCTCGGCCTGCACCTGTTCGCGGAAGCGCTCGGGTTGCAAGCGGTCGGCGGCGGCCAGGACCCCGGCGAGATCGCCGTGTTCCTGCAACCACTTGACCGCGGTCTTGGGGCCGACGCCGCGCAGGCCAGGGATGTTGTCGGAGGTGTCGCCGACGAGCGCCAGGTAATCAGCGATGAGCCGGGGC
>CAIRWP010000299.1 GCA_903882335.1 uncultured Opitutia bacterium
GGGGACACCAACATCAACACGGCCGAGGACGGGCTCCTCCTCGCGCTCGGGCTGGACGAGCAACAGATCGCGCTCATCCGCGACAAGCAGAACGTGATGAAGAAACGGGTCAGCGGGACCCCGCCCTACTTCCGCGTCACCCAGGAGGTCCGCACCTTGGTCGGCGGCGGCGCCCCGCTCCAGGCCTTCGACGACGAATCCCACCTGATGTGGGTGCGGGCGACCGTGAAGCAAGGCCTCGCGCGATGCCGGGTCAGCGCCCTGGTGCAGTTCCGCGACGACGTATCGTTCCCGGCGGCGACCCCCAACCCGGACGACGACCCGACCGTCGCCACCGGCGCGGGCGCGACCAAGGCCCTCCCCACCTTCCGGACGACGGGGAACTCGACAGGCTCCCCGGGGTCGGTAAGGTCGGGCAACGCCTCCACCACCCCCGGCGTCGTCCCCCCGGCCAGCGTCGGCCGGACCTCCCTCGGCGGCCGCACCCGCAGCAACTCGCTCAACTACCCCTTCACCATCCTGGAATGGACCGAGGACAACGGTCCACCCCGCCAAGCCCCCAAGAAAAATGACCTCCCTGCTGACCCGCCTGCGCGATAAGGCCCAACCCGCGGTGGCCGCGCTCCTGCCCGGCAACCGCTTCTTCGTCCGGCGCCTCGCGCTCGACGGGCCCGACGTGCAGGCCCAGGTGAACCTCGCGCTCGAGGCGCTCTCGCCCTTCCCGCTCGAACAGATGCTTGTGGGGCACCTCGTGGCCGCCGACGGTCGCGCGGCGCTGATCTACGCGGCCCACCGCCGCCGCTTCACGCCGGAGGAAAGCCTGGCCTGGCCGGAGGATTGCCAGGTCGTGCCCGAGTTCCTCGCGCTCTGCGGCCACCGCCCCGCCGCCGGCGGCGTGGTCGTGCACCGCGGGGAGGAACGCCTCACCGCGCTGGCCTGGGTGGCCGGCGAGACGCTGCCCACGGCCATCGCCGTCGGCGAACTGGCCGACGTCACCGAGGCGGAGATCGCCGCCGAAGCCGCGCAACGCGGCGAGCTGGCCGCCGACTACGCGGTCGAGACCCTGACCGGCGCCCTCCGGAGCGAGCGGCGCGAACATGCGCTGGTGCTCCTCGCGGAAGGGGCCACGCCGCACGAGCTCTCCAAGAAGCACGTCGACGTCGCCGACATCCGCGACACCGACTTCCTCGAGGCGCGCCGCAAGAAGGAGCGGACCAACCTCGTCCTCTGGCGCCTGACGCAGGGCGCCGTGGCCGCGCTGGTGGTCGCGCTGCTCCTCGACCTGGTCGGCTTCGGCGTGCGTCTGCGCACGGATGACCTCGAGGCCAATAACGTCGAGAACGCGGCGAAGGTCGCCGACATCGACGCGGCGCAGGCCATCACCTCCCGCATCAACGAGCTCGGCGTGAAACGCCCGCTCCCCCTCGAGATGCTCGCGCTGATCAACGAGCACCGCCCGGCGACGCTGGAGTTCCAGAGCGTCACCTGCAAATCCAACGTGCTCATCGAAATCGGCGGCCGCACCTCCAACGCCGCCGACATCGGCGTCTTCGAGCGCGAGCTGGCCGCCCTGCCGACCGTCGCCAGCGCGGTCAGCCGCGACATCCGTACCCGCGAGACCTCGGCGACGTTCACGCTCGCCGTCACCTTCAAGCTCGACGCGCTCCGCAAGGCCGTCGCCCCCAAGCAACCATGAAAGCCCTCTTCTTCGGCCTCAACGCCCGCGAACGCCTGATGGCGCTCCTCGCGCTCGGCACCCTCGCCTTCCTCTGGGTGACCGCCGCCTACGGGCGCGTCAACGAGGTCTGGGCCAACTGGACGGACCTCGAGAAGAAGGCCGCCTTCCACCGCGCGCGCTTCGCGGAGGAGAAGAAGATCCGCGCCGACGTGGCCGTGGCCGTACAAGGTCTCGACGAAGGTCGCGGCTACGACAAGGCCCGCCTCGTCGCGGAAGCCTTCGCCGCCGCCAAGGAAGCGGGCCTCACGCCCAGCACCGAGGCCCCGACGACCGTGAAGGCCGGCCGCTTCGCCGTGCACTCGCTGCAGATGACCTGCCGCAAGGCCGACATGGGCAGCCTCGTGAAGTTCTACGAGGCCATCCGGCCGCGCGCACCCTACCTCGCGCTGGGCAACCTAACCATCCAGTCCGACCGCGGTAAGGACGCCACCATCACGATCAACATGCAGATCACCGCGCTCGAGCTGATCGGCGCGGCGCCGACGCCCGTCGCCCCCGTGACGCCGACCGTTCCGGCCGCTCCGGCCACCGGCGACAAGCCCGCCGGCGAGACCGCCGCCCCGGTGAAAGCCGAAGGTCCCGCGCCGGCGGTCGAAACCAAGCCGGCCACCACGGAGACGAAGCCCGCGGACGCGAGCACGCCCGTGAAGACCGAGAACGCGACTCCTGTGAAGACGGAGGCAGCGCCCGCGACGACGACGGAAGCCGTCGCTCCCGCAAAGGTTGAGGCCGTACCCGCTGCGACGGAAATCAAGCCGGCGGCGGTCACGGCCCCGGCGACGACGGAAGCGAAGTAAGGGCGATCGGTTGGGAGGTAGGGTCGAGGGGAGAGTCGAGGGTAGGGTCGAGGGTGGAATCGATGGGAGAGTCGAGGATTGGGTCGATGGGGATACAGAGAGCTACACGGACCAGCAGGGACGCTGGTCCCTACCGGCGCGAATGGAGTTCGCGAGCGGTTGGGGGTTGGCGGTTGGCGGTTAGCGGTTGGCGGTTGGGGCGATGCGGCTACAGGTACACTCAGTAC
>CAIRWP010000300.1 GCA_903882335.1 uncultured Opitutia bacterium
CGCCCAGGGTGAGCAGAGCACGACGAGGTTCAGGCTGCGATCGAGCTGGTCGGCCAGGGCGTCGTCGATGAGCGCGGCCGGGTCTTTCCGGGATTTGGTGACGCAGACCGGCAACCGACCCGCGGGGATGACCTCACCGCGCAGGTTGCGACGACCCACCAGCTTCGCGGGGATGACGAAGCCCGCGACCTCGCGCTCAAGCCAGTCGGCCCAGAGGTCGCCCGTGGAGTTCCCCTGCGACTGGTCGCTCAGGATGTGGCACCAGAATGTCGGGCGAGGGGCGCTCATGCGTCGGGTGGTTTCATCGCGACGGCGCGGCCGGGCTGAACAGCGTCGCCGCTTGCTGGGCGGCGAGCCGCTGGGCGGGGGTGAGTCGTCCGGCGACCACGTTCAGTCGGCTTGTGGTGGTGTTCCGTTGTTCGCGGGAAAGCCCTTGCGGGTTGGCGGCGGCGATCAGCAGCCACTGATAGGCTTCCTGGGCGTCGGGCTTGACGCCGACGCCGCTCAGCAGGATTTCACCGAGCTGGAGCTGCGCGGGGGCATGGCCTTGCTCGGCGGCCTTGCGCAACCAGCCGGCGCCCTGGGCGGTCTCCGCCCCGCTCGCCGACTCCAGCAGGAGCATGGCCAGGGCGAACTCCGCCTCGGTCTGGCCTTTGGCCGCCGCCAAGCCGAGCCACCGGATGGCCTCGGCACGATCGGGCTTCTGGCCGTGCCCATCCCGCAAGGCGATGCCGAGCGTGAATTGTCCCAAGGTCTCGCCTTGCTCGGCGGCTTTGCGGATCCAGCCGAGCGCGGCCACCTTGTCGGTCGGGTAGAGCAAAAGTCCCAACGTGCGTTGGGCTTCCGCCTCGCCTTGCTCGGCGGCCTTGGTCAGCCAGCGCTGCGCCTGCGCGGTCACGGCGGGATCCTTGCCGGTCGCAGACTTGGCCAAGAGTCGTCGGCCCAGGTCCAAGCTGGCGCGCACGTGACCACCCTCCGCCGCCTTGGTCAGCCATTCCATCCCGGCCGGCTCACCGGCCGCGGTACCCAGTCCCGTTTGCCGGACCCACTCCGTGTCCTGCGGGTCGGTGATCGCCAGTTTGAAGCCGCTGAAATAAAGCTGGGCGACATCGTGCATGGCCTGCAGATGGCCTTGGCGGGCGGCCCGTTCCTTCAGCTGGAACTCCAGGGTCGGGCGATGCTGCCGCGTCAGGCCTTTCGCGAAGAGTTCGCCGAGGTGGTACTGCGCTTCGGGGAGCCCGGCCGTCGCCGCCTTGTCCAGGAAGTCGCCGGCCTTGTTCAGGTCCACGGGTACGTCGAGTCCGTCGCGGTAGGCCAGGCCGACGATGTTCTGCGAGGCGGCGTTGCCGGCGGCCGCGCGGGCCAGGTGCCACTGCAAGGCCTCCGCCCGGTTTTTCGGGAGGCTGGTTTCCTCCTTGAAGAGGCGGGCCAGTTCCTTGGCCGCCTCCTGGTCGCCTTTGCCTTCGGCCGCCTGCAGCCAGCGCAAGGCCGGCAGGATCTCGACCGGACCTCCTTGCCCGCGCGCCAAGGAAAGGCCCAGCTCTCGCTGCGCCTCGGCGAGGCCTTGTTTCGCGGCGGCCTCGAGCAAGCGACGACCGGCCGCCATCTCCGGAGCGCCGGCGGCGCCGAGCAGCAAGGTGCCGAGTTCGAACTGGGCGCCCGGATGGCCGTCCTCGGCCGCGAGTTCAAGCCAGCGAGCGGCCTCCGCGCCGCCGCCCTGCTTCAGCAGCCGCCCGAGTTCGAACTGGGCGGAGCCCAGTTTGAGGTCGGCGGCCTGACGCAGCCAGTTTTCCGCCCGCGCGCGATCCGCCGCCACGCCCCGCCCATCGCGGTAGGCCAGGCCTAGCGCCTCCATCGCGGGAGCATGGCCTTGTTTGGCGGCCTTGGTGAACCAGTCGATGGCCTCCTCGGGTCCGCCCGGGCGGCCTTGCAAGCGCTGCCCGAGGGCGACCTGCGCGGGAACGTGGCCGAGTCCGGCCGCGCTGCGGATTTTCTCTTCGATGAGCTGGACGGAGGAGCTCGGCAAACTCTGCTGGGCCAAGGCCTGCGCGTAGTCGCTCTCGGCTTGCGCGGCCCGGGTGCGGCGTTCCTCGGCCTCGAGCTGGGTCTTGCGTTCGAGGGCCTGCTGCGATTGGGCGTCGGCGGCTTGGGTCGCGGCGCCGGCCGCCGCACCTTGTTCCACCGAGAGGCGGATTCCTTGCCACGCCGCCAAGGCGAGCAGCAGCAGGGCGCTTCCCCAGATCAGCCGCGACCGGAGGCGAGCCCGGCCCAGCTCCGCCTGGTAGCGGTGGTGATGTTCGGCCAAGGTCGCCGCGGGCACCTCGAGCACGTGCGCGACCACCACCAGGAACTGCTCCTCCAGATGGCTCGTGAAGCCTTCGACCGCGACGTCCTCCTCGATCTCGTCCACGCCGGCGGCCGTGAGCGCCGCGCGGTGGTGCTCCTCGTCCGTCCAGCCTTCCTGTCCGTCATGGGTCCG
>CAIRWP010000301.1 GCA_903882335.1 uncultured Opitutia bacterium
GATATACTTCTCGATGTAGACGCGGCCGTCGCCGAAGGCCTTCTCGGCCTCGGAGCGGGCGCTCTCGAACTCCTTCGGGAAGGACGCGGCGTTGTGCACGATGCGCATACCCTTGCCGCCGCCGCCGGCCACGGCCTTGACGATGACGGGGAAGCCGATGCGCTGGGCCTCCTTGATGGCCTCGCGCTGGTTGTCGACGGGGCCGTCGGTGCCGGGGATGCAGGGAACCTTGGCGGCCGCCGCCGTCTGGCGCGCGTTGGCCTTGTCGCCCATGAGACCGATGGTCTCGGGGCGCGGGCCGATGAACTTAATGTTGGCGGCGGCGCACTTCTCGGCGAAGCCCTTGCGTTCGGAGAGGAAGCCGTAGCCGGGGTGGATGGCGTCGACGTTGGTGATCTCGGCCGCCGAGATGATGCGATCCTCGCGGAGGTAGGAATCCTTGCTCGGGCCGGCGCCGATGCAGACAGCCTCGTCGGCCAGCTGCACGTGCAGCGACTGCTCGTCGGCCTGGGAGTAGACTGCGACGGTCTTGATGCCGAGTTCGCGGCAGGCACGAATTACCCGGAGGGCGATTTCGCCGCGGTTGGCGATGAGGATCTTGTTCATGCTCGGGGTCCGGGGCTCAGCCGACCTTCACGCGGAAGAGAGGCTGGCCGAACTCGACCGAGGTGCCGCTCGCCACGAGGCATTCGACGATGGTGCCGGAAAGTTCCGACTGGATCTCATTCATCACCTTCATGGCTTCGATGATGCAGACCACGCTGTCGGCCTTCACGTTCGAACCGATCGCGACGAAGTTCGGCGACTCGGGGGAGGGGGTGGCGTAGAAGGTACCGACCATCGGGGAGGTGATGACCTTCACGTTGGGGTCGGCGGCGACCGGGGCGGCGGCTGGGGCCGGGGCCGGGGCGGCCACCGGGGCGGCGGCCACGGTGGCGGGGGCCGGGGCGGCGACCGGGGCGCTCGCGGTGCGGCCTCCCACATCGCGCTTGATGCGCAGCTTGAATTCTTGGTCCTGGATTTCGAATTCGGACAGGTCCGACTTCTTCATCAAATCCACGACTTGTTTGATCTTATTTAGGTCCAAGGTTATGTCCTCCGTGAGGGGGTGGGTCTCTCTGATACAGCCACCGGAGGGGGTAAATCAACCCTCATTCCAAAAGGGAGGGTGGTATTTTACCTAAGTCTTTGTCTTCCTTTGACTTAACCACGTCTTTGAGCTTGGGTAAAGCCGTTGTGCTTGGGTTGGAAAGGGGGCCTTTCACGCGCACCTTGGTGAGCGCGACCAGCAGGCGGTTCAGGTTCAGGAGATTAAGGGGGTTGAAGGCCCCGACAGAAGGGAGGGAGAAGTCCCCCAGGAAGTTCAGGGTGGGTCCGGCGAGTTCGACTTCCCCCGCTAGTTTGAGCTGGGCGTCCTTCCCGGCCAAGACGAGGTCCGGAAAGTAGACCTTCCCCCCCAAGCAGCCGAAGCTCCCTTGGGCCGTCAGCAGCTCGTAGGAGGTCGCGTCGACCCCGATGGCTTCCAGGGCGGCGGAAAGCCTTCCGAGAACGCGCACTTTCTTCAACTCGGGGTCGTTCAGGAGGAAATCCCCGCGTCCACGCAGCTGGGTGGGGTGCTCGAGGTCGACGACCCCGGAGAAGCGCAGGTCGAGACGGGCGATGCTGTTGCGGGTGGTCGGGGATGATCCGGGGTCGGAGGGTTGGGTCCGGGCCAGTTGGCTGATCAGTGCCCCGACTTTCGCGAAATCGCATCCCTTCAGATTCAGTTTCACCTCCGGGGCCCGGAGCAGGTCGCCAGCGAGTTCCAGGTGAGCCCGGCCAGCGGCGAGGTCGAGGTCCGCGGCGATCGCGAGTTTGGGTCCGCTGGAAAGTACCGCCACTTCCAGATTCGCCGAGTCGAGGCCCCATGCGCGGAAAGGTTCGGCGCATCGTACCTTGGCCGTGACGTCGGGCTGGGTGCCGCTCCCGGGCGCGACGTCGATGATGAGCTGTCGCGTGGGCGGAAGTTCCAGGGGTTTGAGCGACGCGCCGATCGCGGGGCCAGCGATGGTCGCGGCAATCCAAGGCTGCAGGTTGCCTTCCACGTGGACGCGGGGTCCGGCCTCGGCGAGCGGCTTGGACCAATCCCAGGTGACGAGACCGTCGACGGCCCCATCCGTCTCCTGGTCTCCGCCGGCGAGCCGTTGCAGCCCGATCCGGGTGCGGCGGGTATCGGCGTCGATCCGGACCGCGACCGAGCGGAACGGCGCCTGCATGAAGCGGAAGCCCGCGAGCGTGGTGACGCCGCGCGTCGTGGTGCTCAGCGGCTGGCCCCAGGTACCCTCGACTTCGATGATCGCGTGAGGCTTGGCGGTCAGCCGGAACAGGCCCCAGAGCTGGACCCACCACTCGCCGAGTAGCCGGTCGAGGCAGGGTGGGGCGATCTCGCCTCGTAGGTTAAGTCGGAACGGGCCGCCGGCCCGGAGGGAGCAATGGGCCTCGCCGTGGACGCCGGCGAGGTCGAGTCGCCCGAGGACCAGCGGGAAGTCGGGCGCGGCGGCGTCGAAGCGCACGTCGGCGTTCAATCCGGAACCCGCTCCCGGGGCGATGGTTTCCGCGCCGAGTCCGAGGGCCCGCAGACCGCCGAAAGAAATCCGTCCGGTGGCGCCGCGCACCGTCCACGCCGTCGGCGCGAAGCGCACGTCCAGATCAGCCAGCAGGATCGTCCCCTCCAATCCGATCCCTCCTTCGGTGAGCGCGGTGCGGAGCGCGGGGATTCGGCCGAGGTCCTCCGCCGAAAGCGTCGCCGTCGGGCAAAGCAGCTGCGAAGAACCATCGGCGAGCCGTCGCCAGGAGAGGTCGGCCGCGGAAGTCGCGGTTCGCAGCCGGCCGCGGCCGCCCTGTTCGGCGCCGTTCGCGGCCACGTCGAGTTCCATACCGGCGAAGCCGAAGGCCTGCGCCTCCGTCACGCGCGCCCCGGCCCGCCAGGCGCGCGGATCGAGCCCTTCGCCGGCGGCGGTGATGCTCACGGCGCCGGCCCGCCGGCCTTGCGACTCGAGGTCCTGCGCCTCGGCCGAGAAGCGCCACGTGCCCGGGCGGCCCTGCGGGTCCAGCCGGGCCTGGGCCTCGAAGTGCGGCCGGGTGAACCGCACGATGCCGAGCTGCTCGTCGATCCAGTGGTCGCCGAGGCGTGCCTCGACGGCGAGGTCGACGCCTCCGTCGGCGCGGCCGGCGCCGGTCAGGTGGAGGCTGCCGCCGCCCGTCCGGTCCGCCCAGTTCAGGTAGGTCTCGGCGGTCCGCAGCACGGCACCGATGTCGCCGCCGCTTTCGGCGCCGGCCGCGGTGGGCGTTTTCGGTGCGGCGAGCATTCCGCCCGGTAGCGTGCCGGCGAACGCGAACGTGAACTTCCCCGCCCGCCCTTGGACTTGTGCCTGCCACCAGCGGCCCTCGCGCCGTAGATCCGCGTAGACTTGGTCGAGCAGGAGGGTGCGTTGCCCGCGGGCGGAGGCCGTCGACGGGCACCAAAGCCTCCCTTCCGTGATCCGCAGCGAGGTGAGTCCGCGATTCTTCCCGGTGAGCTGGAGGCCCACCTCGAGGCGGGTGGCCGTGAAGATTTCCCCGGGTAGCCCCAGGACCTCCAGCGCCACGTCCTGGGCGACCAACGTGCGTTGCGGGGTCAGCAGGTAGCGGCTCGCATGCAGGCGCCCGCCCGCGTCGGCGATCTCGTCCTCTAGGAGCCGCGCGACCACCCCGGGCAGCTCGATCGGCCCATCCCGGGTCACCACCCAAAGCAACAGAAGCTGGCAGGGGAGCAACAGGTAGAGAGCCGTGTTCGCAAGTCCCCGCAGGAACCGGCGAACTGGCGAGGTGGGCGGGCGCGGTTTCATTTCCCGGCCTCGAGCAGGGGAATCAGGATGTCGGCCCGGGTCGGCGCGAGCAGGAAAGCGTCGGAGTCGGCCTCGTCCCGCATCAGCAAGTTATGGGCGCCGCCCGGGCTCGCGAGCAGGTAGGTGCGCAAGGTTTCCGCGGCCCCGCCGGCGCCCGCGGCCGCTTGGTCGGTGACGCGCAATTCGTATTTCCAGTCACCCGCCCCGAGATCGCGCGTCGGGAACTCGGCCGCCGTCACCTCGGCCATCGTCTCGGCCACGCGCCGGGCCGTCGCCGCGTCGAGCCGCCCGCTGCCGGTCCAGGTGCCGTTTGGGGCGAGGCGCGCCTCGCCGAGCACCTTGCCGTCGGCGCGATCGGCCAGGCGCAGGCCGGTCACCTTCGCGCCCTGCGGCAACTGCATGACGGCGCGGTCGCGCCAGTCTTGCGGCTCGACCTGCGCCAGGAGTCCGCCGAGCAGGCCGACGTCGCAAAGGGCGCCGAATTTGGCGTCCTTGGCGAAGACCAGCCGCTGGCCGGGACCGGCCGGCGCCGGCGCGTCGGCCACGAGGAGCGTCAGGCGATCGTTGCCGAATTCGAGTTCGATCTTCGTCCGCGGTTCCGGGGCCGGCGTGGTGGGCACCAGGGCCGGGATGGTCGCGGTCCCGGTCGCTTCCGTGCGGCGCTGTCCGGCCCGGAGCGCGGCGAGGTCCTGCAGGAAGCGCGACACCTGGGCGCGGTCGGCCTCGCGTCGTTTGGTCGCGGTCGAGCCGGGCACGACGGGGATTTCCCAGCGCGTGCCACCGGCGGCGGCGTCGAGGCGGCGCAACGTCAGCGACCGACCTTGGTGCGCGAGCGTCAGCCCGGTCACGAGCGCCGGATCGAAGCCCGCCGGGCGGGTGGAAAGGAACTGGGGCACCGCGCGGGACCAGACCGCCAAGGCGGCGCCGTCCACCGCGAAGGTCGTCGGGTTGTCCTCGAGCTTCGCGTAACGGAGGTCGCCCTTCGCGTCGATCGGACGACCGACGAGCAGGGCCTGCCGTCGGGCGCTCCCCTCGAGCGCGATCCGCAGGCCGGGCGCGGTCAGGCCGGTGTCCGTCTCTGCCGCTTCCAGGAAGCGGGCGACGCGCAGGTTGGTCAGCGCGGCGACGGCCTTCGGCGTGGCCTCGGCGTCGGCCAGCGTGTCGAAGGGGGACTCGAAGCGCCATTCGGGGCCGGCGGCGGCCACCCCGACGCGCGCGCGCGTCTCGCTGACGAGGGCGAACACCTCGTCGTCCGGTCCGCGGCGGACGGAGACGGCGCGGGCCTCGAAATCGGAGATCTCGAAGACCTTGTCCACGCGGTAGTCCTCGGGCTTGGCCTCCAGCGCCGCGACCAGCGCCTCGGAGAGCGGGATGATGCGACGGCGATCTTCGGTCAGCAGGAAGCCTTTCCGGGTGTTGGGCATCAGGCCCATCTTGGCCTCGGTCACGCGGCCCGCCTCGCCCGTCACCTTCAGCGTCCAGCGCGGCTTCGCCAACCCGTAGGTCGCGAGCCCGTCGCCGCCGTTCTCGACTGGGAAGCCTTGGTCCAGGCTGATGAAGCGCAGTTCGTCCTGCAGGCGTTGGACGGTCCAGATGTTGGCGGCCCAGTCGAATGGGGCGGTCACGCGCCAGATGGAATTCCGGCGTTCCAAGGAGAGCGTCCGGCCTTCGTCCGTGAGTTCGACCTTATCCCCCGCCGCCGTGAAGACGAGATCCGGGGTTTCCGCCGTGGACCGGTGGGAGGACGTGGCCCGCCAGACGAGGCCGAAAGCGACGAGGTTGGCGACGAGCAGGAGGACGGTGGTGCGGGAGATCCGCATGGGACCGTTAACTTCTGCGTCGCCAGAAGGAAACCGCAAGCCCGACCGCTAGGACCAGCAGGGGAATGAGGGAGAAACGCCAAGCCAGCGTCCACAGGTCGTCCGCCGTCGCGTTGAGCCGGTAGAGTCCGCCGGCTCGGACCGGGACGGCCACCGCGCGCTCGCGGTCGCCCAGCCAGGCGGCGCATTGCGTCAGGAAAGCGCCGTTGCCGCCCCGTTCGAGCCGGGCGTTGGCCGCCAGTTCGGACGACCCGACGACCACGAGGCGCCCGCCGCTGCCGGCGCCCTTGCGGAGGCCCGTCGTACGCGTGGCGGCGGCGGCGACGTAGACCGGGCCCGGATGGTCGCGTTCCGCGTCGAAGCGGGCCGGACGCTGCGCCGGGTCAGACTCGCCCCAGGCCGTCGCCGAGGAACGAACCAGTTCGCGCACGCTCAACGTGCTGTCCGGCGAGCTGCCGAGGTCGAAGCGCACCGGGCGCAGCCGGGCGGCGAGCAGGGGCAGCGCCGTCAACGGCTTGGTCAGCGGGTGGCCCTCGTAGAAGGACCGCAAGGCGATGTCACCCTGGACGGTGCGGCAGCCCGGGTCGGGCTCCTGGAGCTCGGCGTCGGGAGAGAAGATCGCCCATTCCGCGAGCAGGTTGTCGAGCCCGTGACGTTGTCCCGGGTCCAGCAGCAGGAGCACGCGTCCGTTGCGTTCGCCGAGGTAGTTGCGCAGACGTTCGTCCTCCGTCGGCGAGAACGGCGCGCGGGGGCCGGCGACCAGGACGAGCGAGGCGTCCCGGGGTACCGCGCCCGCGGTGGCGAGGTCCAGCGGGCGGACCTCGAAGTTGCGGTTGCGCAGCTGGCGGGACAGCAGCGAGAGCCCGCGGAGCGCCGACGCATCGTCGATCCCCAGTTCGCCGTGGCCCAGCGTCACGTAGCAGACGGCCGCCTTTTCCTCGGTGATCTCCAGGAGCGCCCCGGTGACGGCTTCCTCGCCGCGAAAAAGCTCGGGTTGGTCGGCCGGGCGGGGGAAGAGCTCGGCGTACGAGAGGTACTTCGCCTTGGTGCCGCGCAGGAGGATGAGCGCGGTGCCGGCTTCCGGCGCGCCGTGGCGCGCGGCGATTGTGCTGTACAGGGCGGCGTTGACCGAGTCCCCGATGTCCTGCTTCACGAACCAGGGCCGGCCGTCGCGGGCGGTCTCCGCCTCGTACGCCTCCAGTAGGCCCACCAGGCGGGTCCGCCGCGGGTCCGCGGGCTGGCCCGAGTTCGTCAGCACCAGCGCGCGCACCCACGGCTGCCCGTCGTCCTTGGCGGCGCGCGCGAGGGCGCCGGCGGTGCGCAGGGTCGCCGTGGTCTCCGCCGCCAGCGAGTGCCGGCGATCCGGCGTCATATCCTCCCGGAAGCGGAAGTCCGGCAGCGATGCGAGGTAGTTCGCGGCTAGGGCCAGGGCGACGGCGAGCAGGGCCTGCGTCAGCCGGTTCAGCCGGCGGACCGGCCGCACGGCGGCGAAGTCGTCCCGGGGCGGAGCCATGTTATTCCTGGCCCTCCACGGTGAGCACGGCGAGGCCGAGGCAGAGCAGCATCCCGCTGGCGTAGAGCACGAAGGGCCGGGCGTCCAGGATGCCGCGGGTGAAGTCCTCCATGTGCGAGAAGGTGCGGAGGTGCGCGGCCGGTTCCCGCAGCCAGCCGAGCCACTCCCAGCTTTCGATCGGCAGCTTCTCGAGGGCGCCGCCCGCGGCGGTGAAGGCGAGCAGGCCGACGAACGTGAGCAGCGCGGCTAGCGCCGAGCTGCGGGTCAGGCAGCTGCAGAAGACGCCGAGCGCGACGTGCAGCAGGCCGCTCACGGCGATGAAGGCCAGGCCGCCCCCGAGCACGACGGGATCGCCCAAGCGAAAGTCGCCCGCCGTGCCGAGGCGTTGCGCGACGAGCGCGGGAAAGCCGGCAAACGCCACCCAGAACGCGAGCCACGTCAGCCAGACGGCCGTGAACTTCGCCCAGACGACCGCCGCCGGGCTCGCCGGGGTCGTGAGCAGCGCCGCCAACGTGCCCTGCCGGCGTTCCTCCGCGAAGCTGCGCATCGTCAGCAACGGCAGGACGCACAGCAGCGGGATCCAGAAGAGCTGGAAGGTCGCCTCCAGCGGGGTGGCCGGCTGCGGGGCCTCGGCCCCGTCGAGCACCGCGAACCAATGGACCGCGCCCATCAGCGCGAGGAACAGGGCCGCGGAGACCCAGGTGCCGCCGGCGAGGGCGGCGGCGCGGAGCTCGTGCGCGAGGAGGGTGCGGAAGTGGCGCATGATCAGGGGCGGCGGAGTTCCGCGGGGGAGCGGCGCGTGGCCGCGATGAAGATATCCTCGAGTCCGATGCGTTCCTCCGCGATCTCGCGCAACGGCAGCCCGGCCGCGATGAGGGCGGTGGCCAGGGTCTCCCGGGCGGGCGACGCGGCGGGGAGGGCGAGGCGGTAGCGCGTCCACCCCTCGGTTTCCCCGAGGGCCTCGATGAGCGCCGCGGGCTCGGCGGCGAGCGTCGCGCGCGTGACGTCGGCGAGCGTCGCGCGCGTGACGACGCTGAAGTTGGCGGTGGGAATCAGTTCGCGGCGGAGGTCCGCCGGGCGGCCTTGGGCGACGAGCCGGCCGCGGTTGATGATCACGACCTTGTCGCAGACCTGCTCGACCTCATGGAGGATGTGGCTCGAGATCAGCACCGCCATCTTGCCGCGCAGGGAGCGGATCAGGTCGCGGATGCCGACGATCTGGTGCGGGTCGAGGCCGATGGTCGGTTCGTCGAGGATGACGACCTTGGGCTCGGCGAGCAGCGCGTCCGCGATCCCGACGCGCTGGCGGAAACCCTTGGACAGCTGCCCGATGAGCTGGCGCGCGGCGCGGCGCGCGAGGTCGCAGTCCTCCATGACTTTCGCCACGCGGGCGGCCACGCGGTCGGCGGGGACGTCCTTCAGGCGGGCGCGCAGCGTGAGGTATTCCTCCACCTTGAGGTCCTCCGGCAGCGGGTTGTTCTCCGGCATGTACGCCATGTGCCGCTTGGCCTCGGCGGGCTCGAGCGCCACGGAGACGCCCCAGATCGCCGCGCGGCCCGACGTGCCGGCCATCGTGCCCGCGAGGATGCGCATGGTGCTCGACTTGCCCGCGCCGTTGGGGCCGAGGAAGCCGACGATCTCGCCGGGCGCGACGGAGAAGGTGAGGTCCTCGACGGCCGTGAGGGAGCCGTAGCGCTTCGTCAGGCGTTCGGCCGCCACGGCGGCTTCCGGCAGCGGCGAGGCGTCGGCCATCGGCGATTACTTGCCCGTCGGCAGGGTCGCGGGCGCGGCCACCGGGTTGAGTAGGCCGGGCTCGGAGCGGATCAGGCTGTCCTTGTACTCGCGCCAGACATGGTCCTTGCGCAGGCGCTTGTCCATCAGGTTGAGCCACTTGGTCGCGGCGGGCAGGTCACCCTTCGCGACGGCCAGGTTGGCCAAGGTCAGCATCGAGTAGCCGCGCCAGGTCTCGGCTACGCTCTCGTCGTTGGCAAGGGTCGTCAGCGCGGTTTCGCCGGTGGCGTCGCCGCCGTCCACGCGGGCGAGGGCCGCCTCGAGGCGGGCCCGGGCGCCCAGCGCCTTCACCACGGCGGTTTCGCCGGCCAGACCGGCCAGGCGGGCGGCCTCGTCGAAGGCCTTGGCGGCCTCGGCGAGCTTGGCGGCGGCCTTCAGGTCATCGGCGACCTCGGTCATGGCGACGACGGCGAGGGCCTCGCCGGCATGCTTGGCGGCGAAGGCACGGCGTGCGGGCTCGTCCAGGCAGGCGTTATAGTCTTGGTGCAGGGCTTCCCGGCGGCCGGCTTTCCAGACGAACTCGTAGAGGAGGAGGCCCAGGACGGCGAGCACCACGGCCGTGGTCCCGCGGACGAGGGCGGTCTTGTTGCGCTCCCAGAAGAGCCAGAGGCGATCTTCGGCGTCCGCGTTCTTGAAGTCATCGTCGACGATCACGAGGTTACGGTCGTCTCCGCCCGGGGGCTTTTTCTTGTGACTATCGTCAGGCATGGGGGCTAAACCCTTGCGATGGGAAGCGAGGTGTCAACCCCCGCCTCCCCCTGCCTCCGGGCTTGTCCCCGCCTCCCGGCGGGCAAGGATGGCGTCTCCCATGAGCGCCTCCGCCGTCGACCTCCTCTCCGCCCTCCGGACCGCCCAAGCCCAGGGGCAGTTGTCCGCCGCCGCCGTCGGTCAGGCCAGCGGGTGGCTCCAGTCGGGCGCCTTACCCGCCGCCGCCTTGGAGTCACTGGCCGACCTCATCGCCCGAGGGGCGTGGGCCGAGCTCGAGGACCGTTTCTACAAGGGCATCGCCTTCGGGACCGGCGGCATGCGCGGCCGGACGGTCGGCCGGGTGTCCGCCGCCAACGAGCTGGCCGCCGACGGGACCCCGGTCCGGGCGGCCGTGGGCTCCGCCTGCCTGAACGATATCAACGTCCTGCGCGCGGTGCTCGGTCTCTGGCGCCACGTCGCCGCCGCGCACCCGTCCCCGCGGATCGTGATCGCCCATGATGTCCGCCATTTCTCCCGGCACTTCGCCGAGCTCGTGGCCTCCGCCTGGTCGCAACTCGGCGGCGAGGCCTACCTCTTCGCTGGCGCGCGTTCCACGCCCCAGCTCAGCTTCACCGTAAGGCACCTGGGAGCCCAGGCCGGCGTGGTCATCACGGCCAGCCACAACCCGTCGCACGACAACGGCTTCAAGTGCTGCCTCGGGCACGGCGGCCAGGTGACCCCGCCCGACGACGTCGCCATCGTCGCGGAGGTCGGTAAGCTCGGGCCGGCGGACGTCGCCCCCTACCTCGAGAAGGACCTGGCCCGCGTGCGGACCGTCGACGCCGCCGCCGAGGAGGCCTACCTCGCCCGCGTGGCCGGCATCGTCCTCGAACCCGAACTGATGGCGCGGCATGCGCCCAAGGTCGTCTACACCAACCTGCACGGCACCGGCGACGTGACCGTCGTCCCGGCGCTTCGCCGCCTCGGCCTGGATCCGCACCTCGTCCACGAGCAGCTGGAGCATGACGGCCGCTTCCCGACCGTGCCCTCCCCGAACCCCGAGAGCCCCGCGGCCTTCGCGCTCGCGCTCAAACTGGCCGGCGAGGTCGGGGCCGACCTCGTGCTCGCGACCGACCCCGATTCCGACCGCGTGGGCGTGGCTTGCCCGCAGGCCGACGGCGCCTACCGCCTGCTCACCGGCAACGAGGTCGCGGCGTTGCTCGCCGAATTCCGCCTCTCCGCCCTGAAGGACGCCGCCTTGATCCCCGCCGCAGGCTCCCCGCAGGCGGTCGTCCTCAAGTCCCTGGTCACCACGCCGCTCGTCGCGGCGATCTGCGCCCGGCACGGCGTGCGTTGCGTCGAGACGTTGGTCGGCTTCAAGTGGATCGCCCGGAAACTCGAGCGTTGGTCGCGCCAGCTCGCCGAAGGCGCCGGGGCCGACGCGCCCAACCTGCCGCTGCGCCGGCGCGCGCCGCTGGCCCTCCGCCACGCCAGCCTCTTCGTCCTCGGCGCCGAGGAGAGCTACGGCTACCTTGCCGACGACGCGGTCCGCGACAAGGACGCCAACGCGACGGTCGTGCTGCTCTGCGAGTTCGCGGCGCTGCTGCGGTCGCGCGGCCGCACCTTACTCGACGCGCTCGATGTGCTGCATCTCAGCCACGGCGCCTACCACGAGGACCTGCTCAACCTCACCTTCGAGGGCGCCGAGGGCGCCGCGGCCATCCGCCGCATCGTCGCCTCGTGGCGCGCCCAGCCGCCCCGCGAGATCGACGGCGCCAAGGTGCTGCGCATGACGGACTATGAGCGCGACGAGGTGCTCGACGCCGAGGGCGAGCGCGTGCCGCCAGAGGAGTTCATCCTGGCCGAGCTCGCCGACGGCCGACGCGTCGCGGTGCGCGCCTCGGGCACCGAGCCCAAGGCGAAGTTCTACGCTTTCGCCCGCGCGGCGGTGGCCGATGCCGACGACCTGTCCGCCGCCCGCGCCCGCGCCCGCGCCGCCGCCCTTTCCCTCCGCGCCTGGCTTGAGGCCGACGCCCAGCGCCGCGCCCGTTGATCGCCATGCGCCACTTCTTGATCTTCCCTTGCCTCGCGTTGGCCGGTTGCGCGGTCCCCGCGAACGACCCGTCCTTCCGGGCGGAGAAATCCCCCGCCGCCGCGGCGCTCGCCGGCGAGGCTCCGGCCGAAGGCACGCTGGAGGACCGGATCCGCGCGGCCAACGAGCGCAACGACCGGCGCCTGCGCGACGGCGACTGGCGCGCGGTCAAGCCAGCCGTCGGCCCCAAGCCTTAGGCCTAGCGTAGCTTCGTCCCGAAGTGCCGCTCGAAATAGACCTCGAGCGCCTCGGCGACGGCTTTGGCCGTCGCGGCCCGGTGTGCCGGGGTGTCGCGTTGCGGCGCCGGGACCTCGAATTGCGCCGCGTCGAGTCGGCCGCCGTCCCGCGAGCCATGCGCCGCGATGTCGTAAGCCCCGTTGAAGTAAGGGTCCGTCTTCGCCAGGACCTCCGCGGGCGAGGGGACCGCGGGCACGCCGCGCGCGGCGAGCAGGCCGCCGAGGCTGCTCTCTCCGCGGACCAGCTCGGAGAACTTCGCGGGCGTCCGCCGGCTCAGCGCCCGGAGCGAGGAACGGGCCGCCACCGTGTCATCGGCGTCGAGGCGCGCGTCGGGCAGGCGTAGGTCGTCGGCCTTGAGGAGGTAGCCGATCTCGAGCCGTTGCTTCGGATGGCCGTGGGAATGGATGTCGAGGTAGAGCCCGTGCGGTGACCGCGCCAGCACCGCCTGTTCTGCGGCGTCGATGGCGCCGTGGTACTCGCGCCAGGTCCGGATCGCGACCGGGTCCGTCGCGCCCTCGGCCAGCGCGCGGTTGCAGTCGACCTTCCGGCGGGAGAGTTCGCAGACGATCAGGTGCGGCGCGCGGCCGAACCGCTCCCGCAGCGCGTCGCGGATCGCCTCGGCCAGGGCGCGCGCATGGCTGTCGCGCACGGTCACGCCCGTGGTCCGGTCCGGGATCTCCGCGGGCGCGATCGCGCCGTCGTGCGGCACGGAGAGCACGATTGGCAGCTCGCCGGACCAATGCCGGATATAACCTGTTTCGCCGGTACGGCCCGGTACGGGCGGGGTCGGGGCGGCGGGCGTGGTCGTTTCCGGCGCGCACGCGACCAGGAGGAGGCAAGCGAGCAGGATGGACAGTCCGCGGAGCATGGAGTTCAGGCGACCGCCCCGCCGGCGACGAAGGCTGCGATGGCCCGGTCCTCGGGGACATCGTCCGCGGTCACCGCGGTGCCGACGCCCTGGAGCAGCACGAAGCGCAGCTTGCCCGCGCGGACCTTCTTGTCGCGCTTCATCGCCGCGAGCATCGGCGCCAGCGGCAGCGGCGCGCGCAGCCGGTCGGGGAGGCCGTGCGCGCGGACCGTCGCGGCGACGGCCGTGGCTTCCGCCGCGGTGCAGCGCCCGAGGTCGGCCGATAGGCGGGCGGCCATGACGAGCCCGATCGCGACGGCCTCGCCGTGCAGGTAGGTGCCGTAGCCGGCGGTGGCCTCGATGGCGTGGCCGAAGGTGTGGCCGAGGTTGAGCAGGGCGCGGCCGCCGGTGGCGCTCGTCTCGCGTTCATCGCCAGCGACGACCGCGGCCTTGATCTCCACGCAGCGGCGGATGACCGCGGGCAGCAGCGCGTGGTCCCAGGCGAGCGGGGCGTTCGCCTGCAGCCGGCGAAACAGGTCGGCGTCGGCCAGTAGGCCGTGCTTGATCACCTCGGCCATGCCGGCGGCGAACTCGCGCGGCGGTAGCGTCGCCAGCAGGTCGGTGTCGGCGAAGACGGCCGTCGGCTGGTGGAAGGCGCCGACCAGGTTCTTGCCGGCGGCGAGGTTGATGCCGGTCTTGCCGCCGACGGAGCTGTCGACCATCGCGAGCAGGGTGGTCGGCAGCTGGTAGAAAGCGACGCCGCGTTGGTAGGAGGCCGCGGCGAACCCCGCGAGGTCGCCGATGACGCCGCCGCCGAGCGCGAAGACCGCGCCGTCGCGGGCGATGCCTTGGGCCGCGAGGAAATCCCACGCGCGGGCGAGTTCACCGGCGGACTTGGCGGTCTCGCCGTCGGCGGCCGTGACGAGCACGGGCATGCGCTTGGCCAGCTCCGCGACGAACGCCGGCTGGGCGGCGGCGACGCCGGGCGAGGTGAGGGCGGCGCAACGCTGGCCGGCCGCGAGCCGCTGGTCGGCGACGGCCAAGGCCTCGTGGCGCAGGCCGGCGCCGATCCTCACGGGGTAGGAACGGTCGCCTAGTTCAACCTGCACGGTCTCGGCCGACATGAGCCCACCGTGGCGGGCGAACGCGGCGGTGGCAAGCCAACCTAGCCGCCGAGGCCGGTGACCGAGCGGGCGTAGCCCCGCGGATCGAACGCCTGGAGGTCCTCCGGCTTCTCGCCGAGGCCGATGAAGCGCACGGGGACGCCCAGCTCGCGGACCACGGCGACGAGCGCGCCGCCGCGGGCGGTGCCGTCGAGCTTGGTCACCACGAGCCCCGTGAGGCCGACGGCTTCGTGGAAGATGCGGGCCTGTTCGATGGAGTTGGCCCCGAGCGAGCCGTCGAGCACCAGCCACTTCTCGTGCGGGGCGTCGGCCTGCGCCTTGGCGGTCACGCGCACGACCTTGCGGAGTTCCTCCAGCAGGTGGGCCTTGGTGTGCAGGCGGCCCGCCGTATCGAGGAGCACCACGTCGCAGCCGCGGGCGGTCCCCGCTTTGACGGCGTCGAACGCCACCGCGGCCGGGTCGGCGCCGGCGGCGCCGCCGACGACCTCGACGCCGAGCCGGTCGGCCCAGGCGGAAAGTTGCTCGCCGGCCGCGGCGCGGAAGGTGTCACAGGCGCCGAGCAGGCACGTCCGGCCTTCCTGCTGCCAGCGCCAGGCGAGCTTGGCGGCGGTCGTCGTCTTGCCCGCGCCGTTGACGCCCAGCAGCATCACGACGAGCGGCTGGCCGGTCGCGAGGGGCTTCGTCGTGGCCGGCGTGAGGGCGCGTTCGATGACGGCGGCCGCGGCCTCGGCCGCGCCGGCCTGACGTAACCCGCCGTCCGCCTTCCAGGCGGCCTGCGCCGCCGCGACCACCTCGTCGGCGGTCGCCGGCCCGAAGTCGGCCGCCAGCAGGCGCTCGCGCAGGCCCTCGGCGGAACCAGTGTCCATCGGGCGGGCGAGTAGGTTCGCCACCGCGTCCGCGGTGCGGCTCAGTCCGGCCTTCAGCCTATCGAGGAAACCGCCCGCCATCCGTGGGTCAGCCGCCCTCGGCCTTGCGCGGGTCGCGGCCGAGCTCGGACATGTAGCTGTCGAGGATGCCGTTGACGAAGCGGCGGGACTCCTCGGTGGAGAACTCCTTCGCGATGTCGACGGCCTCGTTGATGCTGACGATCGGCGGGATGTCCGTGCGGCGCATCAGTTCGAACACCGCCAGGCGCAGGATGGCCAGGTCGACGCGGGCGATGCGGCCGAACGCCCAGTTCGTCGCGTACTTGGTGACGACCTCATCGATCAGGGTGACGTCGCGGATGACGCCGTGGATGAGCTCCTCGGCGAAGGCGAAGTACTCGCGGCCCTGCTCGCGGCCATGGAGGAAGTCGAAGAGGGCGGTGACCAGGTCGGCGTGCCGCTGGCTTTCCCAGGCGCAGAGGAACTGGACGGCGGCCACGCGGTTGTCGTGGCGGCGGTTGCGCTTGGCCGGGGCGGCGGCGGGGTCCGGGACGACCGGTTCGTCCGGCTGCACGATGGTGATGTCGATGCCGGCCGGCAGGTTGAGGCGCTGCATGACCTGGATCGTCTGCGCGTTGGCCCCGATGACCTCGACGAGGCGGTGGTGGGCGCGGATCTCGTCCTGGCCGGCGGCGCGGGCGACCTCGACGCGCGAGGGCAGCGGCAGCGGGCCGTTGACGCGGGCGTCCGTGCGGGCCGCCTGCGCGGCGATCTCCCCGGCGGATTGGTCGACGAGGCGGTGGTCGAGGCCGTGAATCCGGATGCGGATCCGGGCGGAAGCGGAGGTCGGGGCGTCCATCAGTTCTGGGCGAAGGGGTCCTTGCCGTCGCGCTTCGAGCGCTCCTCGGCGTCGACCTCGTCGAGACGGGCGCCGAGCGTGACGCGGTGGAAGGCCATCGTGAGGGCGGCCTGGGCGAACTCGCAGCCGCGGTCGAGGGCGCCCTTGCAGCGGAGCTCGGCCTGGGCGCGGTCGTTCGTCACGACGATCCCGTTGATGATGGGCACCTCGGCGCGCAGGGCGGCGTCCTGGAGCGCGTGGGCGGTGGAATGGGCGATGACCTCGTGGTGCGGGGTGTCGCCGGCGATGACCACGCCGAGGCCGATGACGCAGTCATAATCCCCGCTCATCGCGCTCATGTAGGCCGCGTAGGGGATCTCGCCGGAGCCCGGCACGCGGACCACGACGATGTTGGCCTCCGGCACGTTGCCGTTCCGGAGGGTCCGGTTCACCCGGCGCAGCAGCGCGTCCACGAGCTCCCCGTTATAGCCGGCGGCGATGACCGCGAAGTGCAGTTCGGTGCCGTCGATGGCGTCGGGGATGGGCTTGTCCTGGCTCATGGTGGGAAGAACGAAAGACCGAGAGAAGGGGTTCGCCCCGCGGCTTCAAGCGGAAACGCCGGGCCTAGAAGGGCACCTGCTCGACAATCTCCAGCCCGTAGCCGCCGAGGCCCACGACCTTCCGCGGGTTGTTTGTGATCAGGCGGATGCGGCGCAGGCCGATGTGCGAGAGGATTTGGGCGCCGATGCCGTAGTCGCGCGTATCCATGCGCCCGAGCCGGATGCCGTCCGCGTCGGCCTGCAGGCCGCCATGGGGCTGGTCGACGTGGACGACCACGCCGCGGCCGGCCTTGGCCACGGCCTCGAAGCTGGCGGCGAGCGAGGAGCCTGCGCCGAACTCGGTGCCGCGGAAGAGGTCGCCCAGCACGTTGGCGCGCTGGACGCGGACGAGGGTCGGCGACGCATCGGGCTGGCCGCGGACGAACGCGAGGTGCTGGCGGCCGTCGGGGAGCGAGCGGTAGACCCGCAAGGTGAAGTCGCCCCAGGCCGACGGGAAGGGGCGTTCGGCGAGGAGCTCGACGAGCTTTTCGCGGCGGTGGCGGAACTCGATGAGCTGCGCGATGGAGACCATGCGCAGGCCGAACTTCCGCTTGAGCTCCACGAGTTCGTGCAGGCGCGCCATCGAACCGTCCTCGTTCAGGATCTCGCAGATCACGCCGCTCGGGTGCAGGCCCGCGAGCGTCGCGAGGTCCACCGCGGCCTCGGTGTGGCCGGCGCGCTGGAGCACGCCGCCCGGGCGGGCTAGCAGCGGGAAGATGTGGCCGGGCTGGACGAGCGCCTCCGGCTTGGCGGCCGGGTCGGCGAGGATGGCGATCGTCTTGGCGCGGTCGTAGGCGGAGATCCCGGTGGTGATGCCCTCGGCCGCGTCGACGGAGACGGCGAAGGCCGTGCGCTGCGATTCGCGGTTCTCCGGGACCATCTGCGAGATGCCGAGGCGGCGCAGCTGGTGCTCGACGGTCGGCACGCAGATGAGGCCGCGCGCGTGGCGGATCATCATGTTGACGGTCTCGGGGGTCGCCTTGGCGGCGGCCATCACCAGGTCGCCCTCGTTCTCCCGGTTCTCGTCGTCCGTGACGATCACGAGCTTGCCCGCGGCGATGTCCGCCAGGGCGGCCTCGATGCTGTCGAAAGGATCGGACATGGGACGGGAGGGAGGTCGAATTTGTTGGCCGGCCCCGCCGGCGCAAGCGGGGAGATGCGTTCGCGGGACCGAAAAGCCCGCCCGAGCCTTTATTTCGCCGGTTCCGCCGCCGGCTTCGCCTTGGCTTTCGCCGCCTTGGCCTTGGCGGCCGCCGCGGGCGCCGCCGGCCTCGGGGCCGCCTTCATCGCCTCGGCGACCTTCACGCTGGCTTCCTTCCATGAATCCTTGGGCTCGGCCTTGGCGCTCCAGATCACGAGGTGGCGGAAGGTGGCGGACTGGCCGGCGCAGGTGAAGCCGGGGTTGGCCTTCTCGGCCTTGAAGAGGTCATCGCGGCCGAACGCGCTGATCTTGCCGTCGATCGTCGCGACCAAGGTGTCGCCGACCATCTCGAGGACGACGCGATGCCAGGTGCCCGCTTCGAACTTCTCGGCCTGATGCAGGAAGAGCACCGACTTGTCGGGGCCGTCATGGTCGTGGTCGTCCTTCTGCACGCGCAGCGCCGTCGGCGTGATGAGCACGCGGGCGACGTGCTCCTTCGCGTCGTTGATGCTCAGGGAGATCGACTTGGCCCCATCCAGGCGGAACTCGAACGCGGCGACGAAGTCCTGCAGCTTCGTCGGCACGCGGCCGGCGGCGCCATGGTTGTCGGCGGGCAGCTCCTCGACCCGGATGCCTTCGGCGGTCCGCTCCCACTTGCCTTTGGCGATCTTCCACTCGGCACCCTTGGCGTCCTTGAGCAGGGTATCCGCGACGATCTCCTTGTCCGGTTGGGCCAGAAGGGTGACGGGGGCTTCGGCGGCGCCCGACGGGGCGGCGAGCAGGATAAGGAGCGGGAGGAGTCGGAGCATGGGGATAGGATTGATACCCCGCCGGGCGGCGGAGGTTGCGGCGGGCGCGGGGCCGGTTATTTCGCCGGGGCCGGCTTGGCCAAGGTCTCCCGGCGGGCCTTCCAGTCGGCCTTCGGTTCGGGGCGCGCGGACCAGAGCGCGACGTTGCGGAAGGTAGCGGCGGCGCCGTCCACGGTGAAGCCCGGGCTGACCTTGGGTCCGCGGAAGAGCTCATGCGTCCCGACCGCCGTCACCTTGCCGTCGAGCGTCGCGACGAAGGTGTCGCCGACCATCTCCACGACGAGCGAGTGCCAGGTGCCCGGGTCCAGCTTCACGGTTTCCGTCAGGTAGGTGATCGCCACGTCGGGGCCCTTCTTATCGCGGTCGTCCTTGCGGGCGGTGAAGCTGGTCGGCGTGATCAGCACGCGGGTCAGGTGCTCCTTCGGGTCGTTCACGGAGAAGTTGATCCCTTTCGCGCCGTCGAAGCGGAACTCGCACGCGAAGGCGAAGTCGCCCAGCGGCTGGATCAGCCGGTTCACGGCGTTGTGCTTGTCGGCCTCGACCTCCTCGGCCCGCAGGCCGTCGGGGCGCCGCTCCCATTTACCCTTGGAGGAAAGCCAGCGCCCCATCTCCCCGCCCGCGGTCAGGCTATCGACCACGAGGGGTGCGAGCGGTTGCGCCAGCAAGGTGGCCGGCGGCGTCGGCGCGGGCTTGGGGTCGGCCGCGAGCAACGGGGCGGCGAGGGCGAGCAGGAGTAGGTTTCTCATTCGTAGGTGAGTTGGCAGGTGAGGTCGGCGTCCTTGTTCGAGACTGCGCGCGCCCAGTAGGCGTTGAGGCCGTCGGGTAGTTTCTCGTGGATCCGTTCGCCCGGCTGCAGGCGGAACGTGCGCCACGGCGCGAAGCGGCCGTCGCCGGCCGCGTCGAGCTCGAGCGTGATGCGCACGGTGTCGTCGGAATGGTTCTCGAGGGACAGCGTCTTGCGGTCGTAGCCCGTCATCAGGAAGGGGTCGGACGGGACGTCGGCCTGGGCGGCGCTCTTCGCCCACGGACCACCATGCCCGCGCGGCTTGCCGAGTTTCCAGAGGTCGTCGGCGGCGCCCACCCACACGGCGGCCGCGCCGTCTTCGGAGCGAATCACGTGGCGGTTGGTCGCGCCCGCGGCCGGGTCGAGGCCCGAGAGGACCAGCAACCCGCGGTAGGAACAGTAGTCGTGCACGGCGAGGTCGCTCGTGGCGACGGGCCGCAGCCGCGCCGCGCCGCCGGCGTTGAGCGCGGGCAGTTCGTAGAAGGTGCCGTGGGCCTGCAGGAGGTCGCGCTCGGTGCAGACCTCGCGCGCCTTGCGCAAGGCGCCGGCGGTCAGCATGGCGTCGTGGGCCGTGTCCTGCGATCCCGCGCGCGGCAGGCGCCAGCGGCGGCCGCCTTCGGCGAGGATCACCGATGCCGCGTCGACCGAGAGGACGCCCGCGGGGATGGGCGTCTGCTTGGCGACGAACTCGGTCACCTTCGGGTCGGCCTGCCTGACTAATTTCATCTCGGCGGTCAGCTCGTAGGCCGTGTCGGTCTTCGTCCCGCCGGCCGTGACGTCGGCGGGGAGGACGGAGAGCGTGCGCAGGTTGCCGCCGCGCGTGAGCAGGAAGGCGCCGCGCCGCGTGGGGGCCGCCGCCTCGGCGAGCCCGGCGAAGAGCGGGTCGCGCTCCGTCCCGCGCGGGTCGGCCGCCGCATACTGGAACTGCGCCGTCGCCTTCGCCTGGTCGCGGTCGGAGACCACGCGGATCCAGGCGCCGGCTTCCTCGGCGGGGAATTGCAGCCACTCGCCGGCGATGCCCGCCGCGACCGGCACCTCGCGCAGGGCCGTCCACTGGCCGTCGCCCCGGCGGTCGACCTCGAGGGTGAAGCGGGTCGCGGCCGCGCCGTCGTGACCGAGGAACAAAGCGCGCTTGGCGAAACCCGCGAAGAGGAAGGCGTCCGACGCGACCCCGGCCTTCACCGGTTCGTCGACCCACACGCCGCCGCGACCTAGCGCGGGACCAAGCTTCTGCGTGGCGTCGAGCGGCGTGAACCACAGGTTGGACTGCGACTGTCCGGGCGCGCCGAGGGTGCCCTTGGCCGCGCGCTTGTTGAGGAACTCGGACTTCGCCGTGTCGTCGCAACCGAAGACGAGCCGGTCCTGCCAGCGCGTGAAGTCGCCGATGACCTTGAGGTAGGCGGAGCGCGGCGCGAGGCCGGCGGACTGCTTCGCCGTGAAACCGGCGGGGAAGGTCCAGAAGAGGCCGTGCATCGTCATCAGGCGCGAGCCTCCCTCGCCAATGTCGCGGATACGCGGCCACTCGGTGTTCCAGCCATGGGCGCCGTCATAGGAGTGGCTGCCCTTGGGCAGGCGGAAACTCGTCCACTTGCCGTCCTCCATCACCATCAGGATGAGCGAGCGGAAATCCCAGCCGATGGTCCAGAGGGGGTCCTTCGCCGGGTCGGCGTTGCCGGTCAGGCCGCCCGGACCGGTGACTTCGGTGAACTGGTTGCGGCGGATGAGCGACCAGTTGCCTTCGCCGTTGAACGAGCCGAGGCCGCCGCTGACGGTGGCGGGGTCGGTGCGCGCGGTGGGCGTGTTCTCGCCGTTGTTCGCCAGGATGACCTGGCCTTGGCCCGAGTAGAGTCCTTTGCCGTGGTAGCCGGGCAAGGTGGAGGTGATCGTCGCCGGGTCGGTCTCCGCGGTCTGTCCCGGCTTGGGCTTGTTCATGATCTCCTTGATCAGGCCTTTCACGGCGAGCGTGCGCACGTCGACTTCATAGAGTCCGTCCTCCATGGTTGCGAAGTAGACCTTGTTCGCGGGGTCGGTCAGGTGACGCGCGTTGCCCGTGAGGCGGCCGGGCATCAGCTTCGGCGGGATGACGCGGACCTTCCGTTCGGCGTCGATGAAGTACGGGCCGATGATGAGCTGGTTCGATTCCCGATGGATCAGGCGGTTGGCTGGCGTCCCGCCGACGCTCTCGGGTCGCACCACCAGCTCCAGGTCCGGGGTGATCTCGTAGAGCTTGTCGCTCGAGCCGAACGGTTGGTGCGGAGCGTAGGTGATGACCCAGAGGCGGTCGGCCCACGGCACGACGGCGCCGGTCCCGCATTCACCCTCGTTGTTGAAATAAGCCAGGCTCGGGTAGATGCCGGACCACTCGGCGGGGGCGGCGACGAGGGTGAGGGTCGTCGCCGCGGCGGCGAGCCGGAGGAAAGCCGGGAGCATCCGACGACTTTTTCGTCTTCGCCGGCCGTGGGCAAGCCTCGACCGGTCCTAGGCCAGCGCGAACCAGGCCAGTAGCAAGCCGGCAGGTATTCCCAGCAATCTCGCCGCCGAACGGGACTCCGCCTGCGCGAGAAAACAGGCGACGAGGAGCAAGGCACCGATGGCGCCCGCGGTCGTCGAGACCCGCTCGCCGGTCAGGTCGGGCCAGGGCACCTCCGCCGCGAGACCCGCCAACGCCGCCATGCCGTCGAGGGCCGCCGCGGCACCGCCGTTGAGCCAGCGTGCGACCGGCAGCAGCGGCGGCCAGACGCTCAGCGCGGTCGAAGCCATGCCCAGCACCAACGGCACCTCCGACAGCGGTACCAGGATGAGATTCACGAGCAGGCCGCCAGCGGAAGCATGTCCGAAGTGCGCCAACGTGAGCGGCGCGCCGGCGATCGTCGCGGCGCAGGAGATGCAGAGCCCCGCCCGGAGGAAGCGCCGTGCCCGCCAGCGCCAGCGCCGCGCGAACCCCACGGCGCCGGGCGGGGTCAGCCGCTGCGCGATCGTCGGCGCGGTGGCCAGTTCCGCCGCGGGCGCGCCCGCCGCGAGGATCGCCAGCACCGCCGCGTAACTCAATTGGAAGCCCGCGTCGCCCACCGCGCCCGGGTCGAGCAGCAACGTCGCCGCGCAGGCCAGCGCGAGCGATTGGAGGCCGGGGGTGTCGCGCTCGCCGACCCGTCCCGCCCAGACGAACGCGGTCATGATCCAAGCGCGCACGGCGGAAGGTGAGGCGCCGGTGACCTGCACGTAGAGCCAGAGTGCTGCGAGCACGGCGAGGCCCGCCGGGATGGCCGGCAGCCGGAGGCGACGTGCGGTCCAGAGCAGGGCCGCGGCCATCCCGGCGATGTGCAGCCCGCTGATGGCGAAGAGGTGGAGCGTGCCGGTGACGCCGAAAGCCTCCTTCGCTTCCGTCGGTAGCAGCGCCGTCCGTCCCAGCATCGTCGCCGCGAGCAGCGCCCCACCGTCCGGGTCCGCCCACGGCAGTTCGCGCAGCCAGGCTTCCAGGAGCCGCCGTCGCGCCTGGCACCAGCGGCTGAAATCCGGCGCGGGCGCGAGCTCGCCGAGGATGCGGCCGCCGTTGAGCCGGAGGCTGGCCCCTTGCGAGCGGACCCAGGCGTCGTAGCCTTCGGGGTCGGTCGGGAGGTTCGAGACGTGTCCGGAGATCTTCAGTTCGGCGCCGTCCGCCGGCGTCGGCCCGCGGACCGAGAGCGCGAGTCGCCGCCGGAAGAGGCGGTCGTCGCGGTCCGTCACCCAGCCGAGGCCGGTCCAGCCTTCACCGTCCCGCCTTTCCTGGGCGCGTTCGATCCGCACGGAGAGTTCGACGAAGGGTCGGCGCAGCTCGACCGGCCCGGGCGGAGGGGTGCGCGCCTGATGCCAAGCCGCCCCGAGCAAGACGGCGGCGAGGGCGAGGGCGGCGAGGGCGAGAGGAGCGCGAGCGACGGCCCAGGCGCCGAGCACGAGGGCGCACGCCCCGCCGAGCAGCATCGCGCCGGCTTCCGGTCGCCAGGCTTGATCGAGCGCGCATCCTAACAGGAGCGGCAGGGCCAGCCAGAGCGCAGGGGCGTGGCCGAAGCGAGGAAGGTTCAGCCCGGGGTCGGGCGCCAGGGGGTCGAGCCGTGCCATGCGCGCA